>NZ_AP019787.1 GCF_019670005.1 Methylomagnum ishizawai
CGCCTTATAGGCCGCGCTTTGCGTTTCCTGTTTGTGGACCTCGCGTTCGCCGCCATCAGGGAAGCAATGACGGTGGCGTTGGGCAATTCGATTTTATGGGTGCGTCGCCGTGGTCGTTGTTGTGGGTGGGGGTGGTGTTCATGCCGCGCCCTCCGTTGCCTTGCGTGCGCCCCTGTCGGCGCTCTCGAAAACGTCCGCCGCCCGGTCGAGTCCGCCCGCGATGAAATCCAGGTTCAGGCACAGGGCGTAATCGGGCGGATGGGGAAAGGGTGGTGGTGCCCTGGAATTCGGGCAAATCTCGGGCGGTCCCGCTACAATCGGGGGTATTCATGGTCGCAATCTCCTAATCAGATTGCGGTTGTGATAGGGAGGCGCGGCGATTCGACCCGCCGCGCCATCCCGAACTATTCGCCCTGGTCCTCGGGCATCCCGGCATTCCCCGCGCCGGGTCGGGATTCAGATAAATGGATTGACGATGGTCAATCGGTGGTCGATAACCTGCCCGTGCTGCATATCTTCTGAATAGAGCGTGCGGCATCCCGCTTCCATCGCCGTCGCCACAATCAGGCTGTCGTAAATGGAAAAGCCGTAGCGTTCCGCCACTCCCAACGCCCGCCGGATGGTTGCCGATTCAATAACCCGAACACGGCAGGTATCTAGCAATATGTCGTGGAAGGCTTCGATTTCCGCCACGCTACGCCCGAACTTGCGCCGCATGACATTGGCTGATTCCGCCAATACCTGGGTCGATAAAACGCCGCCATCGCTCAGACGATCCGCCACGCGCTCCTTGCGCCATAAGTCGGTGGACAGGCCATAAAGCACCACATTGGTATCGAGAAACGATGCATCACCGGGCATTGGCTTCCTCGCGGTCGAACTTGAAGCCGGACATTTCAACTTGGAACCCGGATAGGCGGTCAAGCAATGCCGCCTTGCGTTCCGTCGCCTTTATGTCGAGTTGCGGTTGTTCTCCGGCTTGTTCCAGTGCGATTTTGATAACAGCTTGCCAGTCAACACCATTTCGTGGACCAGGATAAGCCGCTCTCAGCTTTTCAATATCTGTTGGATATACCCATACCTCTGGCCTACATAAGCCCTTAGCAAAGCGTTTTTCCCTAAGTTCCCGCTGCCGTTCGCTTCCTGATTTTCGTGTCGTGGTATTCATTTAAGATAAGGTTTTTTCCCATTCTTCCTGCGAAGATTCCCCCAGTAGCTCGGGGTGTTCCGCCGCGATGCGGTCCAGCGCCGCCAAGGATTCCTTGACGGCCTGGAAGTCGATAGTTTTCGCCATCATGCCACCATGCGTTGAATCTGGGTGGCCGCGAAAACCTTGCCGTTCCGGGCCTTGAAACCCTTTTCCGCCAGCACCGCGGCGATTTTGCGGAGGCTCAGGCCCGCCGTATGGAGCCTGCGGGCTTCGGCGATGATTTCCTGTTCAGCGGGCACGTCCACCAGGGCCACGCCATCCCCTGCCAGCGCCTTGCCGTAGGGCACCGCGCCCACCCGTTCGCCCTTGGCCTTCTTGTGCTGCATAGCGGTGGTGGTGTCGATCTTCTCGGAAATGGAAACGAGGTCGGCCCCGGCCTTGTCCAGGCGTTCGGAAATCTCGATGGTGTGCTTGGTGGACCGGGAGAGGCGCGACAGGCTGTAGACCACCAGGGCGTCCCCCTTGCCAACGGCGGACAGGGCAGCGGCGAGTCCGGGCCGGTCGGCCTTGGTGCCGCTGATACCGGCATCCATGAAGACCCCGGCCAGTTCGTAGCCGTTGAGGTCGGCCCACGCGGCGACCTTGGCCTTCTGCGCGTCCAAGGAAACGCCATCGGTGGCTTGTTCCTCGGTGCTGACCCGGATGTAGGCGTAGGCTTTCATGGTGGCGGTTCCCTAAAAATTGTTACTTGGTGATAGACTACCATAATCACTTGGTAACGTAAGATTTTTTCGATACCCGAGTAACGAGCCGGACCCCTGTTACGGAGGGCAAAACCTGACGGTAGAAGGTGGACATGAGAAAGGCCAACCCGGTTGCCCAGGTCGGCCTTTCCATCGAGTGGGAAAAATATCGGATTACGAATTCCAGCTTGGCATCGCCAAGAAACCGCGTTCTTGCCCCATGCGGGGCGCTACGGGAGCGTCTGTGGCCCCCGGATGGGCGCGGCGGCTTGCCAATCTTCGCGATGGATAGCCACCGCCAGCGAGCGATGGACCCAGCCCGCCAAAACCGCGCCGATCATCGGTGCGACCCAAAAGAGCCAAAGCTGGGCCATTGCCCATGTTCCAGCGAACAGTGCGACGCCGGTGCTGCGGGCTGGGTTCACGGAGGTGTTGGTGACCGGGATGCTCACCAGGTGGATCAGCGTCAGGCCCAGGCCGATGGCCAAGGGCGCGAACCCCTGCGGAGCCCGCGAGTCGGTGACGCCCAGGATGATCAGCAGGAACATGAAGGTCATCACGGCCTCGGTCAGGAAACCGGCCCCCAGGGAATAGCCCCCCGGAGAGTGCGGGCCGTAACCATTGGCGGCGAAGCCCGCGCTGGGATCGAAGCCGGGTTTTCCGCTCGCGATCAAATACAGCATCCCGGCGGCGAAAACTGCTCCCAGCACCTGGGCGGCGATGTACGGTGCCAAATCCGACCCCGGTATGCGACCACCCGCCCACAGGCCAAGGGAGACCGCCGGATTGAAATGGCCTCCTGAAATATGCCCGACGGCATAGGCCATCGTCAGCACCGTCAGGCCGAAGGCCAAGGCGACGCCGAGCAGGCCGATGCCGACATCCGGGACCGTGGCCGCGAGTACCGCGCTGCCACAACCGCCGAGTACCAGCCAAAACGTTCCTATGAATTCCGCCGCTGTGCGGCGATAGATCGACCACATGATCAAGCCCTCCATGGTTTCTAAATCGCCAGTCCGCCTTGCGGGTGGCTGGCGGGACAACATCCTGCTTTCCAAGGCGGGGCGGACGGAACGGATTCCATCTGCCCCCGCTAAGGCTACCACCTTGGCTAAATTCCGGCCATCCGCCCTGGAGCCAAGCACCGCGCCGCTTCCAACCGCTTGACCGGCCCAGTTGTCCACAGGAATTGTGGATAACCGGGCGGTCCACTCCTACCGCAATCCCTTTTTTTCCTCCCAGGCGTCCAGCGCCTCTCTCAGGAGTTCGTTCAATTTCAGATCGGCGGACGCGGCCCGTTCCCGGAATCGGCGGCGGAACTGGGGGCTGACTTTGAAGTTCAGCGGGGCGGATGCCGGGCCGGTCGGCGTAGGTTCCGGTGCGCGGCTGGCGGTGTCGGGTGTGGCTTTGCCCTTCACGGCCACCAATCCGGGGGTGAGTTCGGCGTTCTTCTTAGCCATATTTCTTTCCTTATTCCTTTCGTGCTTTCTTGCTATAGCCTAATCGTGCTTTAACGAAGCGCCATAAATCGACGGTTTCCCTGGCGCTACGCCCACGGGGATCGGTTTCCAGCACCGTGCGTCCATCGATCATCGAGGCGGCGTAGTCCACCCGGTCGTGGACGATGGCTGGGGCCACAACGCCATGCTCCGACAGTGCAGCCACGGCTTGGACGGTCAGTTTGGTGTTCGGTTTGGCCTGGGGGACGGCGAACACGAAGGGGCGGTTCGCGTCGGTGGCGAGTTCCACCGTGCGGCCCACGGCGCGGAGGTCGTGGGGGGAGGGCCGGGTGGGGATCAGCACCAGGTCGGCCAGCGCGACCACGGCGCGGATGGATTCCGCGATGGCCGGGGGCGTGTCGATGATGGCGTAGGCGTAGCCCGCCTGGGCCAGGGCTTCGAGCTTGGCGGGGAGTTCCTTCAAGGTGGTCGGGGCAAAGGCGGGAGTTTCAGCTTCGCGCCCGTTCCACCAAGCGGATAGGGAGGCTTGGGGATCGGTGTCGAGCAGGACGCAGGGTCCGGCCCCGTCTCGCTCGGCGGCCACGGCCAGGTGCGCGGCCAGTGTGGTTTTCCCCGCGCCGCCTTTTTGACTGGCGAGTACGATAGTCTTCATTTTTGCCTTTCGTGCTTTCTTTTGATCTGTCTATGTTAGGAGAACGAAAAGACGAAAGGAATATGTGTGCCTCGATTCGATGTTTGTTCAGTCAGTTGCCATTCCCTGGAGGACTGGTTGACGCGGCCCGGTTCGGTATACGGGAAAGCCCCATCGTCGCGACGTGGGCGAAGCTTGGAGCTTGGCTTATGGGTAGGTGGTATTCCGGGAAGTGGCCCGGTCGATTTCGGCATCGAAGCGGTCGATTATGGCCGGGGTGATGTGTTTGGGGTTGAGGGTATGGATGTCCAGAGCAATGGCCTTGGCTTGTTCGGCACCCAGAGCCCCACATGCCGCCAGCTCGATCATGAGGCGCAATCCCCACAGGGTGCGGACACCTTCGCGCTCGCAGGCGCGGTGCAGGGGTTTGTCGTTGGAGACGCAGACCCAGCCGTTCGCTTTGGCGAGGGCGAGGCAAACATGGTCCTGGAAAGACAACGCGCCGCTCTTTTGGCTGGCTTCGTCCAGGATTTCCAGCGGTTCGTCGATGAGGGTCAATCCCAGGCGTCGGCAGCCTGCGGCGTCCAGTTGTTCCACCTCGTCCAGAACTACGCTGGGCACATGGATCGGGCCGAGATGCCGGACGCAGAGCGCCAGGATTCCGGCCTCGGTTTTCGCGTAGTCGATCAGGACATTGGCATCGACGATCAGCAGCATGGACCGGACGTTAGGCCAGCCAGGACAGGGAAAGGTCGCGCATGTCCGCCAAGGGGAGGCGCAGGATTTCGGCGGCGCGGGAGAGGGTGATGATTTCCGCTTCGACGGCCTGTCTCACCAGCCGGTAGAGCCGGTCGCCCTGGAAATCGTGTTGCCCCAGACCTTCCGGTTCGCCGCACGCACGGTAGTGGTCGCGGGTGATGCCGAAGGGTTCGTCATGTTTCAACAAGGGCCGTCCCTTGTGGCGGGCCTTGTATTCCTCGTTGATGCGTTGCCAGACGGGGCGGCGTCGGTCCTCCGGCAAGCCTTGGGCGACCCGGTATAGCACCGTGCGCCAACCGACCCGGAACACCCGTTTCACCTTCAGTACCCGGTCCAGCAGGGCCAACCCCGCCGTCTCCCGCCATTCCCGGCGGAACAGTTCTTCCGGCATGAGGAAATGGGAGGCGAATTGGTCGGCTTCCCGTTCCTGAGTTTCGTCTTCCTGCTCCTGGTCCACATCGTAGGCTCCCAGGTGTAGCAGCAGGTGCCCGAGTTCGTGGGCGGCGCTGAAAATCCAGGCTTCGACCGGCAGCCGCTCCCAGGTGTTGACGATGACCGCCGGGCCACCCTCTTCGTCCGCCACCGACAGGCCCATGAAGGCATCGTTGGCGACAACTACGGAATAGACCTTTATACCTTGGGCTTCCAGCAGGCCGCACAGGTCATGCACCGGCTCGCGCTCGGTCAGGCCGAAATGTGCCCGTGCCAGCCCGGCCACAGTGGCGGGGGCGCGGTCTTCGCCGATCCGGTCGGCCAGGGTTTGCAGCTTGGGGGCGGACAGGTCGCCGGTTAGCCGTTCCAGGTCGGAGAAATCGCGCAGCCAGCGGCCCACGTCGGCCAGCACTTGGCCCCGGCTTTTCAGCCGCTTGAGGGAGCGGAAGCGGACCTTCCGCAAGGGTGCCGCCGGGTTCAGCAGATCGCGCAACGGTACATCGAGGGCACTGGCCAGGGATTTGAGGGTTTCGGCCCGCGGTTGGGCGCGGCCTTGTTCGAGATTGCGGTAAGCGCCACGGGAAAGCCCGGCCTTTGCGGCGAGCTTTTCCTGGGAGAGGTTCCGGTCCTTGCGGTGGCGGATCAGGTGGGTGCCTAGGGTCTGGATGGGCATGGCGGTTCATGGGCGTCGAAATGGTGATTTCGACAGTTTTTGTCGAAATGGTTATTAATACGTCACACCAGGAAAGCGGGTTTTTTTCAAGGTGAATATTCACACTTCCAGAATGTGACGGTTTCTTTGAATTGATGCCGCATATATATGAATTATGAATTAATGGATGGTGAATGTATAAAATTTAGAGCAACGCTATCGTCTACGCCAGAAAAGCAGGGGTCTGGTGTTGCCATGTCGTTAAAAAAACAAAACGAGGTATTTCAATGGTGTACTTCGCGCACAGCAAAAACAAAGCCGGGCAAAGGCATCTGTTGACGGAACATCTACGGAGTGTTTCGGAATTGGCGGGTGGATTCGCGGAAGCTTCTGGCCATGCGGAAGAAGCCCGGTTGGCCGGATTGCTGCACGATCTTGGCAAGTACGGCGACCTTTTCCAAAGACGGTTGGAAGGCAAGGAACATGGGCTGGACCATTGGTCGATGGGGGCTTGGCTGGCTTTGTCGCAACATAAGGCGGTGGCGGCAGCGCTGGCGATTCAGGGCCATCATATTATTCTTTCCAAACCTCCGCCGCTAACGGCAATTCATTCAACTCTACCCTAGCTTCGCGCCAAGTTGGGTAATGTTCCCCCAGGATGGCGATAAAACGGTCGCTATGGGTGGGTTCGATCAAATGAACCATCTCATGCACAACCACATATTCGAGCAAATCCTTGGGTTTTTTCACCAATTCCGTATTCAAGCGGATATGCCCCTTTGCGTGGTTGCAGCTTCCCCACTTGGTTTTCATGCGCTGTAGAAAATAACCGGCGACCTTCACTTTGAGCTTGCTTTCCCACTGGCTAATCAGGGCAGGAATTACCGCGTGAAGAAGGGATTTATGCCATTCGTGGATGATTTCGGCGCGTTTTTCCCGGTCACTACCGGGCCGCACTATGAGGGTAATCCGCTTGTGGTCGAGGGAAACAAAGGGTTTGCATTCCCGTTCGCTGATGGCCAGCAAATGCCGCCGCCCCCACAAATAATGACTTTCGCGTTCTATGAACTGCCGGGGCGTTTCGCGTGCTTGATTTTTCAGCTTCGTTTGTTGCTCGCGTATCCAACCCAGCTTGGAAATCGCATAGGCTCGGGCGACCTCCAAGCGGGTGCCGCTGGGCGCGACGAGCGTTACCCGGCCTTCCGGCGGATGCACTGAAAGGTGGACGTTTTTAACCGCCTTCCGCGTTACGGCGATGAAAATATCCCCGAGTTGGATGGTTTCCGTCATTCATACCCCGGCTGATTCTTGATAATCTCGAACACGGCCTGTGTGGCGGCGCGGTCCCGCTCGAAGATGGGGAACAAGGCATTCTTTACTTGAGCCTCGCGGGTTGGGTCTCCTTTCCAGCCTGACGGGGCGTTCTCCCGTATAGCCAGGTCGATTTTCAAGGCCAAGTCGGCCCGTTCGTCGTCGGCGGTGGGATAACGGAAATTTGTCGCCGGGATCGTCGCGAGGTTGTTGAAAAGGACGGTGGCCTCCCGCTTGCCATGCAGGACGGATGGAATGCCCGCTTCCGGTTGCTTACTGGCCAAACGCTTCACCAGGTCTTCGGCCTTGCGCAGGAATTTCTCGTAGGCTTCGGTCTCTTCCCGGCTTTGCTGGATAAGGTCGTCCAGCAGTTTGGACATTTCTTCATAGAATTTGGGGTCGGTGAGTTGTTCCCGGATGATAGTCTTGCGGACGTTGTTGATAATGCCTTCGGCGACGGCGTTCTTGGATAGCTTGCCCTTTTCGTTGAGCTTGCGGGCGATGGCGTCATGGATGCCGGTCTCGACAATCAACTCGGTCAGGGACATCTCGCCGAGTTGGCCCAGTTCCGCCGCCGGGTCGGCCTGTATGTAGGTGTTGATGAGATGCCGCATATCGGCTTCATACGGCTTGATGTCCAGTTCTTCGACGGCGTGCCGTTTTATGCCCGCCCGCATTTCGGCGTAGAAAGCGGCTTCTTGGTGTAGCGCCGCTATTTCGGCCTCGGAATATCCGGCTTCGGCTAGGTTCTGGACCAGATCGGCAAAGGCGCGGGTAAAAACGGCCACGGCTTTGTAGAACGACACCCGCAGCGGTTCGGCTTCGTCCAGCGCCTTGGGGTTGGCCGCGTCGCCGCAGAAGTAGCGGATGAACTGCTCGATCTCGCGGGGCCTGGGAACCGGTTCACACAGGTAGTCCAGCGCTTGGCGGGCGGCTTCAAGTTGCTTCTTGCCTTCTTCCAGCCAATTCTTCAGATGCACGTTGTTATCGCCGCCGCTGCCTTGGTCGATGTCGAGTTCATCGGAGCTATAGACCGCGATGGCCTGCTGAACGTCGCCAAACAATTCCTTGAAATCGACGATGTGGCCGTAATCCTTGTCTTCGCCGTCCAGCCGGTTGGTACGGCAGATGGCTTGGAACAGGTTGTGGTCGTGCAGTTCGTTGTCCAGGTAGATGTAGGTGCAGCTTGGCGCATCGAAGCCGGTCAATAACTTGCTCACCACGATCAGGAGTTTCATGTTCGCCGGTTCCTCGATGAATCGGCGCTTGGTCTCGTCTTCGTACTGCTTGGTGGTCTGGTTTGGCTTCAGGACGTGCTTGGTGTAGGTGTCGAACTTGTAGCGCTCGTCGCTGTGGGGAGGCTCGCGGGAGATGGCATTGTGGTTCGGCTCGTAGGACGTGATGATGCCGCAGCAGGGGCCGAACATCGTGTTCTGGAACAGCCGGAAATAATGGCAAGCGTCGTAGATGGATGCGGCCACCAGGATGGCGGTGCCCCGGTCGTTGTTCAAGCGCCGCTTGCGTCTGAAATCCTCGATGACATTGGCAATGATGCGGTCTTTGCGCTCGCCTGAACTCATGAGTTCTTCCATCGTCGCCCAGCGCTTGCGCAGAATCGCCTTCTGGAAGTTGTTGAGCGTCTGTGTCGTATCCTTGAACCATTCGTCGATAGCGGCCCGCGAGGTTAGCCTCTGGGGGACGTTGCGGGCCTCGTACTTGAGGTCCAATACCACCTTGTCGGCCACCGCCTGGTGGAACTTGTAGGTATGGATGTAGGTGCCGAATACATCCCGCGTCATCAGCTTGTCTTTGCGTAGGAGCGGGGTGCCGGTGAAGCCGATGAAAATTGCGCCTTCCAGCCAGCGCTTCATTTGCTTGTTCATGTCGCCGCCCTGGGTACGATGGCATTCGTCCACGAACACGTAGAAACGGCCATGCACCCTAGGGGGCGGGCCTTTCAGGTCGGCCACGTCGAACTTATGGATCAGCGCACAGAGCAGGCGCGGCGTGGTGGCCCCGAGTTTCTCGACGAATTCCGCCCGCGAGGTGATGCGCGGCGAAGGGGCGTTTTCGCCGACCACTCCAGCATTCCGCATCACGCCGACAATCTGCTTGTCCAGTTCGTCGCGGTCGGTGACGACCAGGATACGGGCCTCGGGGTCGTGTTCCAGTAGCCACTTGGCGATGAGTACCATCAGGATGCTTTTGCCGCTGCCTTGGGTGTGCCAGATCACGCCCCCCTCGCGTTTGGCGATGCGTTCCTGTGCGGCCTTGACGCCCTGGAATTGGTGCTGGCGCGGCACTTTCTTCTGTCCGGCATCGAAGATGATGAAGTTGCGGATCAAGTCGAGCAGCCGGGCCTTATGGCACAGCTGGGCCAGCGGTCGGTCGAGCCAGCAGCCAGCCTCCAGGATGGGGTCCGCTGCTATCGGCGTTTCATCCTTCCAGGTCACGAAGAACTGTTCCGGCGTGCCGGTGGTGCCGTAGCGCAAGCCTTGGGAATCGTTGCCCGCCAGGACCAGCTGCACCGTGCTGAAAAAGCCCCGGTTAAAAATTTCTTCCTGGTTGGTGATGAGTTGATGCACGGCTTCGGCCACGTCCACCGAAGCCCGTTTTAATTCAATCACCGCGATGGCGATGCCGTTGAGATAAAGCACGAGGTCGGGCCTGCGTTCGTAGCCGCCCTTTAGGGTGACTTCCTCGGCGAGGGCGAAGTCGTTGTTTTCCGGCGTGTTCCAATCGATCAAATGCACCGTCCGATGGGCTTGTCCGGCGGCGACTTGTACCGGGATGCCGTAGCGCAGGCGTTGATAGGTTCGGAGGTTGGCCTGGTAGAGGGTGATGCCGGTGGCGTCGGCGGCGGCTTCCAGCTTGTGCAGGGCGGCGGCGATATGGGCGGGGGAATAGCCGCGGGCCTTGAGGTTGTCGCGCAGTAATTCGGCCTCGATGGGGCGGTTGTTGGCGCGTTGGCTCCATTCGCCCAGGTAGCGGTAGCCCAAGCCGTCGGCCCGCTGGGGGTTGGTAAACAGGTCGATGACGCGGTTCTGGGTCTTGCGTTCGGAGCGGGGAGTTTCAGGCATGGCATTGTCCTGACAAAGTTGTTATTAGTGGCCCACGCCGTCCGCGATGACGAGGACGGCACCGAGATTATCCGCATCGTGTAGGCACGCCGCGCCGACTCGAAAGAGGGGAAGCGTTATGAGCAAAATCGTCCGTTATGAAATCGACTTGAATAACCTGCCGCCCCTGACGGATGAGCAGAAGGCCGAACTCAAGGCATTGCCGGAAATGCCCGACAGCCAAATCGACACCAGCGACATTCCACCACTGGACGCCGATTTTGGGGAAAAGGCGGTAAGAAACCCGCTTCCTATTTACCGGATTGATTAAGGTGTTGGGTTTGTCGCGACAGGCTCAGAGGGCGGAGAATCCTCGCCAACAAAAACCGGCTTTCCCTCGCGCCATACCACGGCATATTGTCCTAAGCGACGCTTGCGCTCCAAGGCTTCGGCGACCGCTTGGGTCAGGCAATCCAACAGTTTTTGTTCTCTGGGCGGAATGGTGATGGTTTTCATACCAAGCGAATCCTACCGGTCAGTAGTTCCTGCATCATGGCCTGTTTGAGGGCGCGGGTTTTGTCGCGGCGGGCTTCGAGGGCGGAAAGCTCGGCGTCCAGGTCGGAGAGTATGGCGGCGATGGCGGTTTGCTCATCAATGGACGGCAAATATAAGGGCAATTGAGCAAACTCGTTTCCATTAATTCCAGGTTGTCCGCTACGCATGGACATCATTCTTACCCAGTCCCAATAAACTTTGCTTTGCACAAAGTTAAAAAGAAAAGATGCGATAAGTTTTGAAGGATCAGGATGAACCCGGATAAGAAATCCAGCAAAAACCAAATCCCCGTCACTCCGATTATATAAATAAGCTTTTCCAACGCTTGCTCCGGTGCGAGCAAATACTAAATCCCCATCATTCAAATAAAAACGGCTTGCATCGGAATGAGAAACAGATACGGGTGATTCTGGTGAAAAGCGGCCATCCTCGGAAATATCGGTAATTCTGATATAAGCAGGCCACCGATCTGAATAAGGAACTGCGGGCGCATTAATTCCATAGTCGGGCCGGCCTATTAAGCACTCGCCAAGTTGCTTTACTTCCCATTCCCCACTAAACCCCGGCAACCGAGTCCGCCCGGTAAGAAGCTGCTGCATGGTGGCCTGTTTAAGGTCGCGCTTCTTGGTAATGAGTTGGTCTAATTTGGCAATCAGGGCATCTATATCGCTTAAAGCGGTGGCGATGGCGCGTTGTTCCAGTAACGGTGGAAATAGGATTGAAATTGACCGAACAAGCGAACTATTTAAATTCTCTTGATTTCCTGTATTACTTAACTTCCTAATTACATCATATTTACTTGCAAGAAAATAAAATATAAATTCCTGAGAAATACCGGATTTTAAGGAAATCGCAGCGCATGCTTGATTAGTAGCTGCTTCAATTCCAAGAACAGCAACTTTACCCCGTGTCTTTCCTTGGCCGTAAAGTGCCATCAAAAGCGTTCCAAAGGGCAACAATTTTGCAGCTGAATTATTTAATCCATCTTTTGTAATGAACTGATCCGCATCGTTTATCGTACAGAAATCAACCTCAGACGTAGTAATCCAAGGAATATCTCCATTCCAATATTTGGCATTAGCACGGGTCGGAGTGCCACCAGCGCTAACAGTGGCAAGCTCACCGAGAAGCTTCATTTTCCAATCCTCCGGGATAACCCCAGCTTCCGTCAGCTTATAACCCGGCTTCACTTCCATACCGCCCCCATCCGCTTGAAATGTTCGCCCACACGGGCCGCCAGCCTTTCCACCTCGTCGTTAAGCTCCGGCAACGGCGTGGCGTAGCGTTCGGCCAATTGCCGAATCCGCCCCGTCAAGCTCTGGGAAACCCGGTCCAATTCCCCCTGAATATCGCCCGATAAGCGCGTCATCCACTTATCGTCCACCACCAAGGTTTTAATCTCGGCCTCGGTCAGCTTGGCATATTGCCCATAAGCCGATTGGTCCAGCGCCGCCTCGGCCTCCCTGACTTTCTTCTTCAACCCGGCCACCCGCTCGCTCAAGGCCAGCCACCGCTTCAACACCTTCAACTCGTCCGCGCCGTCCTCATCCGCGCCAATCTCCCGGACACGATCCTTCACCGCCGCCACGGTGATACTGTCGAAACCGGAAAACGCCGCGTCCTCCCCGCCGTGTTCCTCCTCCAACTCGGCCAGACCCGCGGCGGCGGTTTCCAATTCCGCCTGCTGGGCCTCGATGGCGGCCTGCGCCTCCGCGAAATACCGCGCCACGATGAACGGCTTGGGAATCAGGTCGCACGCCCAACCCTTGTCCCTGGTCTTGCCCTTCTTGTCCGTCTCCACGATGCGGGCCGGTTTCGCCACCCAACCCTCGGCGGCAATCAAATAGGCGTCGTCCTGCATGGTCCCGGCCCAATAATCCATCAAGTGCTGATAAACGTCGTAAGCGTCCAGCAACGGCACGGCGCGGAAGGTCGCCAGCAAATCCTCGGAAACCACCTCGATCAACGCCTTGGGATGCCCGCCCTGGTCGAAAGCGGTCAGGCGGGGCGTGTTCGCCTGCCGCCAGTCCGTGAAATGCTGGGTCGCCGACCGATGGAACGCCGTGAACTCGGCATGGCCAGAAATGGCGGGCTTCACCTCGGACAGCGCCAGCTTGAGCCGGACATAACCGGGCCGCAGCGGCTCGAACAACTCCACGCGCACACTGGGCAATTCCCGCCAATAATCTTCCAAGGCATCCAAATCCCGCTCCGGGATACCGCCCTGCAAATGAGCGTCGATGTCCTGTAAATCCTCCGGTTCCGCGCTGTCGATATAGCGCGGTAGGTTGAGATTGAATGCGTTTTTGGGGTCGGCGATTTCGTCGAACGGCACCATGCGGGCATAACGCGGGTTATCATCCGCCTGCCGCATGAAGGTATCCACGATCTTGTGAATATCCTGCTCGCGCAGTCGGTTCTTATTGCCGTCCTTGATGAAACCCTTGCTGGCATCGACCATAAACACGCCTTTACGGGCGGTGGCGTTTTCCTTGTCCAATACCAGAATACAGGCGGGAATACCCGTGCCATAAAACAGGTTGGCGGGCAAGCCAATAATGCCTTTGAGGATACCGGAACGGACCAACTGCTCCCGGATCGTGGCCTCGGCGTTACCCCTGAACAGCACGCCATGCGGCAGGATACAAGCCGCCTTCGCCGTGCCTTTCATACTGCGGATGATATGCAGCAGATAGGCATAATCGCCCTGCTTGGCCGGTGGCTCGCCCCAGGCGAAACGCTGATAAGGATCGTTGGACGGCGTAAGGCCGGTACTCCAAGTTTTATCGGAAAAGGGAGGATTGGCGACCACATAATCGTAGGTCCGCAGATTTTCACCGTCCTTGAACTTGGGTGCGGCCAGGGTATTGCCCGACAGGATATTCGCGGTCGGAAAGTTGTGCAGGATCATGTTCATACGGGCCAAGCCCGCTGTGGTCACGTCCTTTTCCTGGCCTTCCAGCGTGATGTGCTTACCCGCTTCCGCCGCCACTTTCAGCAGCAGCGACCCCGAGCCGCAAGTCGGGTCATAGGCGGTCGTAGAAGCCCTGGTATTGGCCGATCCAATCCCGATCACCTTGGCGATAACGCGGCTAACCTCGGAAGGCGTGTAAAACTGCCCCTTGCTCTTGCCGGAATCCTGCGCGAAATGACGCATCAAGTATTCGTAGGCATCGCCCAGGATGTCGTCATGCTCAGCCCTATTCTTCGAGAAGTCGAGGGAAGGGTTTTGGAAGATGGCGACCAAATTGGTAAGGCGCTCCACCTTCGCCGCACCTTCCCCGAGTTTATTGGGGTCATCGAAATCGGGGAAATCGCTACGCGCCAAGCGGGAATTACTGGCAACCAAGGGCACGATGATCTGGGTATTGATCCTCTCGCCAATATCGCTTTTACCCTTGAGCGCGATCATATCCTTGAAGCTAGCGCCAGGTGGAATATTCACCGGGGGCGCGAAGTCGTCGCTATCACCGTATTTGTCGCTGATGTACTTGATGAACAGCATGAACAAGACGTAATCCTTGTACTGGCTGGCATCCATGCCGCCGCGCAGTTCATCACAGGAAGCCCAGAGGGAAGAATAGAGGTCTGATTTCTTAATCGCCATATAGAAAAGTTATTCTTTGAACCAAAGTCATTTCTCTTCCCTTCAAAAGCAACGCATAAGTCGCCTACTTTAGGCTAATTTTACCATAAAACTTTCTAATATCAAGCGCTTATACATGATCTCTCCTTGCTTTAGACTAGGTTTTAACTGCCAAATAAAACACTGACATACACCTAGCAATTAAACTAAAAACTTCTACCTATTCTGCATTTGCAGTGGACGCTTCAAAACTTCACGATATTCTGGATTCTTGGATAGTCGTTCCATACAGAGTCCGCCAACCTTGCGGAATCCGCCAACCTCGCGGAATCCGCCAACCTCGCGGAGTCCGCCAACCTCGCGGAATCCGCCAACCTCGCGGAGTCCGCCAACCTCGCGGAATCCGCCAACCTCGCGGAGTCCGCCAACCTCGCGGAATCCGCCAACCTCGCGGAGTCCGCCAACCTCGCGGAATCCGCCAACCTCGCGGAATCCGCCAACCTCGCGGAGTCCGCCAACCTCGCGGAGTCCGCCAACCTCGCGGAATCCGCCAACCTCGCGGAGTCCGCCAACCTCGCGGAATCCGCCAACCTCGCGGAGTCCGCCAACCTCGCGGAGTCCGCCAACCTCGCGGAATCCGCCAACCTCGCGGAATCCGCCAACCTCGCGGAGTCCGCCAACCTCGCGGAATCCGCCAACCTCGCGGAGTCCGCCAACCTCGCGGAGTCCGCCAACCTCGCGGAACCCACCAACCTCGCGGAGTCCGCCAACCTCGCGGAGTCCGCCAACCTCGCGGAGTCCGCCAACCTCGCGGAGTCCGCCAACCTCGCGGAACCCACCAACCTCGCGGAGTCCGCCAACCTCGCGGAGTCCGCCAACCTCGCGGAGTCCGCCAACCTCGCGGAAAAAAATCCGCGAGGTTGGGATGAATATCCTCTCCATGAGGCCAAAAAAGGTCTTTCGTCCGCCCTGGAACTCGTTCCAAGGGCGTTTATCACTGAATATTTCACTCAAAAATATCGTTATTAAGACAATCAATCTGTTACAGACAACCTCATGGAGCTTTCCACCTCTCAGAACCTCTTACCTAACGGACCTCGCTGAATTCCAGTCTCTCGAACATCTTTATATATAAATCAAAGGCTTATAATATAAAATCCCAACCTCGCGAACCTCGCGGAACTTCATAAAAATTTTTCCGCGAGGTTGGGCTAGATTCCTTCTGCGTGAGGTTCAGGAAGGTCTTCTGCCCACCTTCGCACTCGTCTTGAGGACGTTTTTTCGAACATTTCACCCAAAAAGTTCATTTATAAGACAATCAAGACGTTACAAATAACCTCGTGGAACCTCCAACCTCGCGAACATCGCGGAATCGCAATGTGGCGAACCCAGGAGGCTTTCGATTTCGTAGTTCTGTAGGCCATCCACACAGGCCATCCAGCCCAAAAACAGCCAGCCCCAACCCCCTTAAATCGAAGATGGTGTACGTGTCTATGACATTCACACGTCTTCCCAGCTTTTTCACCAACCTCGCGAACCTCGCGAACCTCGCGGAACCTCGCGGAACTGATTTCCGCGAGGTTGAAAAAACAGGAAAAGGGTCTGCGAGGCACTAACCTCGCGGAACCTTTTTTCTCTATAGGCCGCGAGGTTGTTTTCCGCGAGGTTGTCCGCGAGGTTGAACCGCCTAAATTTCTCCACTACCTCGCGGAACGTCTTCCGCAGACTCCGCGAGGTTGAGAAAGGTCTTTTTCCCACCCTGGCGCTCGTTCTGAGGGAGTTCATCCTCGAATATTTCACCCGAAAGACTCAGTGCCGTGACAGCAACACGGGTACGATCCCGTGGAATGTCTAGGGCCACCTTCACCGCATCTTCAAGAGATTTTTTGGAATGCTTTGTCCCGGCGGCAAGCTCATCCCGGATAAAGGCGAGAATTGCCGCTCTTGCCTTCGTGATCTGGGCTTTTTTCGATGCGGCCTTTTGTTCTTTGGTGGGTTTGCTTCCGGTGAAATACTCGAAGGTGTAGCCGCGCCGCCGGATGTAAAGCTTCGGCTGTGGTGCAGCATAAGACAGCTTGGCGCGGGCCAGGATGAAGCCGCTATCCTCCGGCCCAAGCTCGAAGCCTTCCGGTGCCCCGGAAACCTCGCCGTTCACGCTGGATAAAATCGTCACCATGCGCGAACCGTCTGGCAAAGCGGACCCACCACGCACCGCGTATTGATCCAATGCGCCGTTTTGCGCGGGAACCTTGCCGGTGTGGTGGACGATACGGACGCAGCAATCCAGCCCCCTGATGATCCTGCGACAGGCAGTGACGATGGCCTGCTCGCCATCGTTTACCATGCGCTCGCCGGGGCCGAACGAGACACAGGGGTCGAAGACGATCATGGCCGGTGGATCGTCCCGGTAGGCGGTGATGATGTCGTCGGCTAGGGATGTGAGCCGGATGTTGCCGCCTTGGTCGAGTTCTGCAAACCGTACGAAGTCGCTGGAAACGTCCCATACCGCGATGCGGGATAGAACTGTTCTCCGCTCGTAGGGGTGAAGGCCCATCGCGGCGATGACCTCGCGGAGCCGTGCCGCGAACAATTCCCGCGAATCCTCGGCGGTGATGAACAGCACGGGGCCAGGATGCCAAACTTTCAAGCCCCATAATGGCATTCCCAGGACGATATGCACGGCTTCGTAGATCAACATCGTGGTCTTGCCAGTGCCGCCCGCCGCCGCGATCAAGGCGAGGTCGGCGTACAGGTAGTGATCGACGAGGCAGCGTGGACTGAGGCGTGCAGTGTCCAGTTCTTCCGGTGTGAACGCTGGGAACGGCGGGGGCGTTCCCGGTTCCCGCTGGCTCAACTTGGCGAGGATTTGCCCACGCACGCTCTCCGGCCCGGAAAGCCTGCACAGGTCGTTGAAATCGGAAGCCCTTGGTGGTCGGCTAGGTCCGAAGTCGGGAAGCGCTACGGGCAGCCTCAGAGCCTTTCCCACCCCCTCCGCCGTGGTCCGGCCCGGATTTCCTGGCTTATCCGCGTCGTCGTCGCCACACAGTACGATGCGCCTTCCACCATGCCGGGCCTGGACCATCCGTGCCACGTTCTCAAGGTTGCCGTCGCCGTAGGAGATGTAGACGCGGTGTCCCTCTCCTAGGGCTTGGTGGATGCTGGCGGCGGTGGTGAAGCTGGTGGCTACGAAGACCGGATTGTCTCCGTCAGGCGTGCCGATCCACCAGAATCCGCCCTCCATTTTGCTGCACGGGAAGTTGCGCTTCTGGCCGTCCGCGTGCCGGTATTGGATGGACTGAATTTGACCATCAGGGCTGTAGACCGGTGTGGCCAGCCTGCCATCTGGCGTCGCTTTTGTACCGTGGGCTTGCACACCTTTTTGGACTAATTGAGGCATTTCAGAATGGGCTAGCGGGAGGTTTTCCCATTCGATTCGTACCCTGTTCGCCGTTTTGTCCCAAAGGCGGCGTTTTTCCTGGTCGGCTTTGGTGCGCTCGGCTTCGATCCGTCGCTGCCGCGCTTCCTGCTCAGCTTGGGTCAGAGCGCGATCTTGCCGCACCCAGAAAAAGACCGGCTTCCCGCTGGCCTTCCAGTTGCAGAGCACTCCGCCTTCGCCGTCGGCGAATAGTTTGATTGAGGCATCGTCTTTACCGTGCGGATCGTCGGTGATGTCGGCGCGGTGCCATCGTCCATCATTGGGAACTTCTCGATAGATGATGCCTTCCGCGTAACAAGCTTCGCGTAGCGCGTCGCGAAGGGCGCAGCTATCCCATCCAGCCCTCACGAGGCTGGGTTTTGATTGTGTAGACATGGTTCATGCCCCCGCTGACGGGGATGCGAAGCGCCATTCGCGGCGTTTGCCGATCAAGTGCATCGGATAAGTAATACCCACACTATCAGAATCGGATTTGTTGCCGATGAGTTCGCGGTTACGCCTTGAGATGGCGCGCGGGACGGAAAACGTTGACATTGGCCTGGGAATCCTTGGTTTTTTCTTGCATGGAAACCAAGGCAAGCCGGGGGGCGGGATTTTCAGTTTTAAGTAAGCTGAAAGTTGGCATTGACGGCAGGGTGCTATCAAGTTGAGAATTGCACCCGCACGCCGCGCCCCGGCCTGCCGCCAAGGCCCGCATCCCCTTAGTTCGTCGCCAAACAAAGTGGGGGGATGTTGGGCCTTAATCATGTCTGCCGTTTTGGCAGGGCTGGCGGACTATAGCATGTGGTCCGGCTCGCAAAGCAATCGTGATATGTCTCTGGGAAGGCGGATATAATGCTCGGTTGCTTTGGCGGGGCGAGAACAGGCTTGCCAATGGTATGGCTCAAAAGCCGATGCTCATGGAGTGCCCGTGTTCTCTGGGTTCTGGCCGCTCATTTTGAGCGCCGCAGCGATGACGGCCCGCCAGTTCACGCCGTTGCGCGAGCCTGGGAATTGCCTACGCAGTTCCTCAATCTCCTCCCGTGGTGCCCATAGTGCATGGCGTTCTTGCCCTTCGGCCTGTCGTTTTGTGATAAGTCGTTTCTGTCGTTCAAGCACAGTGCTTTTCAATGTTTGCTCCCATTCTTCCTGCGAAGATTCCCCCAGTAGCTCGGGGTGTTCCGCCGCGATGCGGTCCAGCGCCGCCAAGGATTCCTTGACGGCCTGGAAGTCGATAGTTTTCGCCATCATGCCACCATGCGTTGAATCTGGGTGGCCGCGAAAACCTTGCCGTTCCGGGCCTTGAAACCCTTTTCCGCCAGCACCGCGGCGATTTTGCGGAGGCTCAGGCCCGCCGTATGGAGCCTGCGGGCTTCGGCGATGATTTCCTGTTCAGCGGGCACGTCCACCAGGGCCACGCCATCCCCTGCCAGCGCCTTGCCGTAGGGCACCGCGCCCACCCGTTCGCCCTTGGCCTTCTTGTGCTGCATGGCGGTGGTGGTGCGTTCGGCCAGTTGATCCCGCTCGAATTCGGCCATGACGGCTAGCATCCTAAACACCATCTTCCCGGCGGCGGTGGTGGTGTCGATCTTCTCGGAAATGGAAACGAGGTCGGCCCCGGCCTTGTCCAGGCGTTCGGAAATTTCGATGGTGTGCTTGGTGGACCGGGAGAGGCGAGAAAGGCTGTAGACCACGAGGGCATCGCCCTTGCCGACAGCGGCCAGCGCCGCCGCCAGTCCGGGCCGGTCGGCCTTGGTGCCGCTGATACCGGCGTCCATGAAGATGCCTGCCAGTTCGTAGCCGTTGAGGTCGGCCCACGCGGCGACCTTGGCCTTCTGCGCGTCCAAGGAAACGCCATCGGTGGCTTGTTCCTCGGTGCTGACCCGGATGTAGGCGTAGGCTTTCATGCTGGCGACCCCGTGTTAATGATTAACATTGGCCGATTATGCTCTTAGTTAATGCTTAACGCAAACTTTTTCGGTCGGTAGTTGAAGGTTTGATGGGCGTAGTTGGAACCAAAAGAGGAACCATTGTGGAATTGATGCCGCGAAAGTTAGCGGCGAAGTTAGCACCCACCGGCAAAAAGACATGATGCTGGGATGGGCGCAAGCACCCTGCGCCGAGTTGCGGCGTGGTTGCAGGCCGTGAACGTAAAAAGGGGGATTCAGGCCACGTCCTGATAAAGGTACTTCTGGAAGCCGCTGAAAACCTGCCCGATCTCGCGGCCCAAGTCGGCCACGGCATCCGCCGTCGAGCCGTATTTGAGATGCAGCAGCGGGGTCAGCTTGGTCTGGTCGAGTTCCTCCACGCCGACGCTGACATAGTGCGACAGCACGAAATCGAGGAAGACTTGTTGCTTGCTGTTGAAATGCGTGCTGATGATGACCTTGGCCTTGCTGGCCCGTTCCTCGCGGGTCAGTGGCGGCAAGGCGTAGGCTACATGGGCCAGCACGTCGAACAGGTCGCTTTTTTCCGCATCAATGACTTTTTGCATCGCCACCAGTTGATCCCTGCCGAAGCCTTTTTCGGCGAGTCCTTCCAGCAAGCGCTTCCGGGTATCCGGTGCGCTCCATAAGCTGCGGAGTTCGCTTTCGTCTTTGAAGAACTCGGGCAATTTGCCGAACAGGGCTTCGAGGAATTGCTGCGCGGTCATCGGGGTGCCGTCCGGGTGCCAGAAGGTCGTTTCCAGCGTGTGCCGGATGTTGCGCTCCTTGCCGTCCGCCAGTTCCACCTTCACTTTTTTCCGGCAGGCGCACGGGCGCTGGAAACACTCCGGGCAAGGCGATTTCTCGCATTCGCAGGGGCGTTGGCCGCAAGCGGGGCAAGGCCGGGGCGGCTTTTTTTCACATTGGCAGGGGTAGCTGTCGCATCGGGGGCAGGGTTCCGGTTCCATCGGTTCGCCGTCCCATTCTGGGTCGTTGAAATGATGGTGGGCCTTCACGAAGTCGTAGATCGTGAAATAGCCCTTGCCGTCATAGAGGCGGGTGCCCCGACCGATGATCTGCTTGAACTCGATCATGGAATTGATGGGCCGCATCAGGATGATATTGCGGACGTTGCGGGCATCCACGCCGGTCGAGAGTTTTTGCGAGGTGGTCAGGATGGTGGGGATGGTCTTTTCGTTGTCCTGGAAGTCGCGCAGGTATTGCTCGCCCCGTGCGCCGTCGTTGGCCGTGACCCGGTGGCAATAGTTGGGGTCGGTGCCGGTCTTGGTTTGGTTGATGAGGTCGCGCACGGCCAAGGCGTGTTCTTGGTTGGCGCAGAACACCAGGGTTTTTTCCCGCTGGTCGATCTGGGCCATGAAGATTTCGACCCGCTTCCGCTCCCGTTCCATGATTTCGATGTTCTTGTTGAAGTCGGCTTCGGTATAGCGTTTGTCCGCCTCGATTTGGCCTTCGACCACGGTGTCGTCGGCGGCATAGACGTATTCGTCCAGCGTGGTTTCGATTTGCTTGACCCGGAACGGAGTTAGGAAGCCGTCGTTGATGCCGTCCTTGAGCGAGTAGGTGAAGACCGGTTCGCCGAAATAGGCGTAGGTGTCCACGTTGTCCTTGCGCTTGGGGGTGGCGGTGAGGCCGAGTTGGACGGCGGGGGCGAAGTAATCGAGGATGCCGCGCCAGTTGCTTTCGTCGTTGGCTCCGCCTCGGTGGCATTCGTCGATGATGATGAAGTCGAAGAAATCGGGGGGATAGTCGCCGAAGTAGGGCGAGGGTTGGCCGTCCTTGGGCGGGCCGCTCATGAAGGTTTGGAAGATGGTGAAGAACAGGCTGCCGTTTTTCGGCACCCGGCCTTTCTTGCGGATGTCGCCGGGTTCGATGCGGACCAAGGCGTCTTCTTGGAAGGCGGAAAAGGCGTTGTACGCCTGGTTGGCTAGGATGTTGCGGTCAGCGAGGAACAGGACGCGCGGGCGGCGGGTCGGCTCGCTTTCCTGGGTCCAGTCCGCCAGGTTCCACCGGCTGCGGAATAGCTTCCAGGCGATTTGGAAGGCGATGAAGGTTTTGCCGGTGCCGGTGGCGAGGGTCAACAGGATGCGGTTGCGGCCTGCGGTCAGCGCCCCCAGTACCCGTTCGATGGCGATGTCCTGGTAGTAGCGGCTTTGGAAGTAGCCGCCGCGGTCCTCGAACGGCACGGCGGCGAAGCGGTCGCGCCAGAGGTTGTGTTGGGTGAAGGCGCGGTTCCAAAGTTCGGACGGGGTGGGATACCGCGCCGTCTTGCCCTCGGCCCCGGTCTGCATGTCGATGGCGTAGATGCCCTGGCCGTTGGTGGCGTAGGCGAAGCGGACGGTGAGCTTGCCCGCGTAATCCTTGGCCTGCCCGACGCCTTCGGTGAGGGGTTTGTCCCAGGCTTTGGCTTCGATGACGGCCAGTTTGGTGTTGCGGTATTCCAGCACGTAGTCGGCGCTGAGCGCCCTGCCGCGTTGGCCGTGGCCTTCGATGCGGCCCAGGGTGATGGGGTATTCGCGGCGGATGCGGCTGTCGGGGACCACGCCCCAGCCCGCCGCCTTCAACGCGGGGTCGATATGGTCGGCGCGGGTTTCGGCTTCGTTCATTGGGAGTCTTGGGGTGGGCGGTTTGGACTACCCTGGCCCGGTGAACTCCGATAGCAGCAGGGCTTCAGCGGGTGGCAGGATGCGTAGGCCCAATGATAGCGCACTGTCCCGCAAATCGAGCAAGTCCTTGTCGCCTGTCACCAGCCAGGGGGTGGGCACGGCTAGCGCGGCGTGGATGAACTTGTCGTCGTCTGGATCGCGGCTGTAGGTTTGGGAGGCGATTTCCTCTGGCACCTCAACCCACTTCGCGGAAGCGTTCAGTTCGCTTAGCAGGCGTTTCCGGCGTTCGATGGGTAGGTAGCGGTCGAACTTGGGTTTCCAGATGCGCGACTCGAATTCCGCGAAGGTTGCTTCCGAAACCACTAGCCGCCTACCTGCCAGCAATCTATCCACCAGTTGCGCGGGGGTTCCCTGCGGGGCGAGGGCCGCGCTCAGGAGTACGTTGGTATCGACGACGACCCACGTCCTGGGGTCAACTTTCATCGGCCAACAGTTCGGCCAGCTTCTCTTCGGTCAGCCCGGCAGCGGCGGCACCCTCGGCGCATTCCTTGAAGGTGTGGCGCAGCCGATCCGCATAGAAGGCCCGCATCGCTTCGTAGTCCTCCGCGCTGACCATGACGCCGACCACGCGGTTGTGGCGGGTGACTTGCACTGGCCCGCGCTGGGCGCGGTCGAGCAGTTCGCCGAAGCGGGTCTTGGCTTCGTTGGCGGTGAAGGTTTGCATCGTGGTGCCTCTGGGTCCGTGGGGTAATTGGGCCAGTTTAGGCGAATCGTTCGATTTAGACCATTCGCCATCGCTTGCGGGTCAAAGCTGGCCGGTGAAGGCTTGATGCAGCAGGGTTTTTTTCAACTCGTCCAGGGCGGCTAGTTTCTGGCGGTAGATGGATTCTAGGCGTTGAATTTGTTTTTGAATATCATCAATTTTTTTCACGACTTCCATTTGCTCTTCTAAATCAATTGGGTATCTAATTACAACTTCTCTGATCTCTTGCAAATGAAGATTTGGAACCCCGATGCCTTTTAATCGTTTATTGAATTGATATTTAGCAACTGGCGAGTTCATGAAGTGAAGTAAAAACCTTGGGATAACAAATCCAAGAGTTCGTATTAATGCCAGACTAACATAAATATCAAAAACGACATCTCGATCAACTATGGCTGCAACACCTGTAGTTCCATTTTTTGCTAACAAAATATCGTTAACCTTGGGAGCCACACGTTTATGCATCTCAACATGCTGCTTAATATCAATGTATTTGATGTCATCCCAATTTATTTTTCCGCTAGTTACATTTCTAGAGGATAGGAAAATAATACCATTATCAAAATAGGTTGGTGTTTGGTGAGTTCCATCTGTGATTTTCTCACAAACATCTTGTAATCGTTTTTCCGTCCATCCTTCACTCTGCTGAGTAAAAACAGATTGCAGATGACTTTCAAACAGGGCGCGGGCGTTCTGTAGGTTCCTTTCCGCGTTGGCCTTGGCGGTGGCGATGCCGTCGAAGGCTTCGTCTAGGATGGCGACTATGCGCTGTTGTTCTGAAAGCGGAGGAACAGGAATTTTATACTGTTCAATAAAATCTTTACTAACCCGCTTATGCCCAACAGCGCCACTCATCCGCTCCGCGCCTTCCCGCCGGAAAGAATCACGCGAAAGAAAGTAGTAAAGCCAATCTTTATTCACTGACGAGCTTGGGCGAAATACTATATATTCGCTTGAACCGAATCCAATACCATTGCTTAAATTTTCAGCAATTCCTAGTTTTCCGTTCTCAAAGCAAGGCGTTATTTTAGCGAGCAGAACATCGCCATCCGCAAAATAGGTATAGCTTCCAATAACTTCCAACAATGGCTTCGTTTGCGTGGGAACTAATAATTTTTGTTCTATTCCCAAATCTTCCATTGGCACAAACGAAACTAAGTCCGTCTCGGAAAGCTGGCGACGAACCTCAGACTTTGGTGGTTTTATCTGACATACATCAGCTAGTGATTTTAGCTGCCAACCCGTTTTCATCCCAACAACTCCCGAATCCCCGCCAATACCTCCGCACTCTCCGCATCCAGCGCCACAATCTCATCCATGATGTCCTGCGGGCTGCGGTGGGTAACAACATCGCCGCCGTTGGGATTCTTCACCGAAAGATCAAAAGTCGCCGGGTCGATATTCGCTATGTCCACGCTCCAACTCTTGGGCGAATCGGCAAACGTCCTTTGCAACTCGACGAACTCGGCCAGGTCGGCATCGTTCAACGGGTTGGTCTTGCCCAGGTTGCGACCGGGATCAAGCTGGTAATACCAGACCTTCCGGGTCGGCGTGCCCTTCTCGAACAACAGCACCACGGTTTTCACCCCCGCGCCCTGGAACGTGCCGCCGGGACAATCCAGCACCGTGTGCAGGTTGCAGCTTTCCACCAAGAGCTTCCGCAGGCTCACCGAAGCGTTGTCGGTGTTCGACAGGAAAGTATTCTTGATGACCACACCGGCCCGCCCGCCCACCTTGAGCATCTTCACGAAGTGTTGCAGGAACAGGAACGCCGTTTCCCCGGTGCGGATCGGGAAGTTCTGCTGGACCTCCTTGCGCTCCTTGCCGCCGAAAGGCGGATTGGCCAGGATCACCTCCATGCGGTCCTTGTCCTGGATGTCGGCCAAACTCTCGGCCAGGGTGTTGGTGTGGACGATGTTCGGCGCTTCGATGCCATGCAGGATCATGTTCATGATCGCGATGACATAGGCCAGCGACTTCTTCTCCTTGCCGTAGAAGGTGCGCTCTTGCAGGGTCTTGAGGTCCGCCGTGGTCAGATTGGGCTGGGCCTTGAGATAGTCGAAGGCTTCGCACAGGAAGCCCGCCGAACCGACCGCGCCGTCATAGATGCGCTCGCCGACCTTGGGCTTTACCACCCGCACGATGGCCCGGATCAACGGACGCGGCGTGTAGTATTCGCCGCCGTTGCGCCCGGCGTTGCCCATATTCTTGATCTTGGCCTCGTAGAGGTGCGATAGCTCGTGCTTCTCGGCCTTGGAGCCGAAGCGCAATTCGTCGATATAGTCGATGATCTCGCGCAGGTTATAGCCGCTGTGAATCTTGTTTTTGATCTCGCCGAAAATCTCCCCGATCTTGTATTCGAGGGTGTTCGGCCCGCTGGCCCGCTGCTTGAAGCCGTGCAAATAGGGGAACAACTGCCGGTCTACGAATTCCCGCAGGTCGTCGCCGGTGATGGCGCGGTTATGGTCGATTTTGCCCTCGGGGGTTTTCGGCGCGGCCCAGTTCTCCCAGCGGAAATGTGGCCTTTCGATGATGTAGGCGTAGGACCGGCCTTCCATCTCGGCTTCCAAAGCCTTGTCCTGCTCCAGGCCGTCCAGGTATTTCAGGAACAGCAGCCAGGAAGTTTGTTCGGTGTAATCCAGTTCGGTGGTGCAACCGGCCTCTTTGCGGAGAACGTCGTCGATATTTTTGAAGGCTTGTTCAAACATGCGGGGGGTAATCACTCGGGAGGAAAAAAGGCCGGTTCACGGCCAAAGGCGCTTTACTTGCAAGAAAGTAATGATGTAAACATGTTGATTTTATTCATCCACCGTGGGTACATCGTACTTGCGGAAAAGATCGTTGAGCGATTCGGCAATCAGCGCTTGCAAGCTGGTTCCGGTCTTGGCCTGGATGAGGCGCAAGCTGGCTTTGTAGTCCGGCGAAAGGTAGGCCGTGATGTTGGTTTTGCCCTCGCGGCTCGGTGCCATGTAGCCCTGCGTGGTCCCGGATGTCGGAGCGGCCTGGGATGCGTTCGGCGTTTTCTGCGTGCCTTTCAGCGCCTCTTGCAAGGCTTGCATGTTCTTAGCCATGTTTACATGTTCTCGTGTTGAGTGATGAACTTGTAAAGCCGGTCGATTTCATCGGCGGCTTTGCCGTCCGGGTCCAATTCCTGGGGCGTGCTGCCGGTGGTCGGCGCTTCGGCGTAGCTGCCACGGTGGCAGAGGTGGAACGGGCAAACCTTGAACCCGGTGGTTTGCTCGATCATGGCCTTGGCGTCCTCCGCTTGTTTCCTGGCCTGGGGGTGTAGGCCATTGAGGATCACATAGGCCGGGGTATCCCCAGCCACTCGCAATAGGTCGCGCACGCCGGGCAAGGTCTCAAGGTCGAATATCTGCGGCCTAACCGGGATCAAGACCAGGTGCGCGGCGCGGGCCGCTTCCACGGCGGCGCTATCGGATTTGCCGGGGGTGTCGATGATGACGAACTCCGCGCCATAGGTCCGGGCGGTTTCGAGGGTTTGCTTGAGGCGGCTGACCGGCGCGGCGATGACGGCGGGATTTTCCCCGGTCCTCCGGTCTTTCCAGTTCGCCGCGTTCGCCTGGGGGTCGAGGTCGATAATCACGGCGGCTTGGCCCGCCCTGGCTGCCGAAACGGCCAAGCATAGGCTGGTGGTGGTT
Organism: Methylomagnum ishizawai; assembly: GCF_019670005.1. Classification (NCBI taxonomy): domain Bacteria; kingdom Pseudomonadati; phylum Pseudomonadota; class Gammaproteobacteria; order Methylococcales; family Methylococcaceae; genus Methylomagnum; species Methylomagnum ishizawai. The sequence continues at coordinate 26,725 of NZ_AP019787.1, forward strand.
TTGCCGGTGCCGCCTTTCTGTCCGACGATGGCCGTGACGAACATTCTATCTTCTCAAGATGTGAACATGTTCATCATCTAACAACATCGGGTTTGGCGCTGTCAAGTAGGGTTAGGGTGGGTCGGATATTTCGCGAAATATTATGCCCCTTATGGGCGCGGGCGCGTGGGTGGTTGTGGTTCGGTCAACTGCTTGAGGATGCGGGCGATGCCATGAACAAGGATTTCATGTTGTCGCAGGTATGGCTGTAGGCCGATGATGGTTTCTTGGTCCAGCCACAGGTGCAGGCATTCTTGCCCCGCCTCTTTTCGCCGCTGGCGGTGGTTGCGGATGCGTTCGGCGTTAGTGGTAGGTAGAGCGCCGGGGCGGGGCTTGGTGTACAGGTGGGTCATTGGCTATTCCTCCGTGACGATGCCGGTGCCTTCGGTGGCCTGCCGGGCTTCGCTTTGGCTGGCGAGTATGCGGGAAACGGTGCTTTGGTGGATGCCGAGCGCCGCCGCAATGGCCCGCTGTGAAAGACCGGCAGCCCGCAATGATGAAACGTCCGATGAAACGTTTGGTGATGCGTTGTCAAAAGTGCGTTCTTTGTATTCGGGTCTGCCTCCCGTCTTTAGGGTTTGGTGTACCTGTTGTCTGTGGACTTCCACCGTCTTTGCGATTTCAGCTTGCCGCAAGCCTTCGGCGCTTAATCCTTTGATGCGCTCGCGTTTTTCTTGGGCGCGGGCTTCGTATTCCTCGCGGCTCATGGCTCCGGCCTTGTGGCGTCGCCGCTGTGCTTTTTCCTCGGTGCCGATGATCGTGGTCAGTTTTTTTTCTTCTTCCGGGGTGACTTCCAGCAATTTCAGCAGGTAGGCGTTTGTCATGCGGTATCGGTTCGGTACGCGCCGGCCTTCCCAGACTGGAATCACTATGCCGCCTTGGTCGAGTTTTAAACGGTCGATCACCGCCTTGACTCGGCTCGCCTCGTATTTCTTGGGGTTCAGGAAATGTTCTTGGGCGAAGTCTCGCAACTCCACTTTCAGTCTGTTTTCGTCGCCGATGTACCACGTCAGCGAGGTCGCAACGGCAAAGAGCATTCGTGACCGGCAATCCTTGAGTTTGCCGCCGCGCAGCTTCGCCAAGGTTTCGTAATCGCTGAGCCGTGCCCGGTGCAGCAAATATGGACCGAGCAGGCTTTTCGCTTGCTTTTCCGATAGCTTCCGGGTCTGTTCTTGGCTTGTTGGTTTCGGTGTGGACGTTTCGCTTTGGTTGGCATGGCCCAGCGTTTCTTTAGCTGTTGGGCTTGGTTTGCGATTTCCGGTTTCCTTGTGGTCCGGTGCGGCTTTCGGTGTTTCGATGGCCCGCAGGGTTCCAGCATATCCCAGCACGGCCCGGCGGATTTCATCGAATGCCACGGGTATTCCGGTTCTGTAACCGGTGACTTCGCGCCTGTTTTTCTGATTTGTCCCGCCCACAATGCGGAGAACCCGCGTTGCGTCCCGGCACGCTGGATCGGCCCCGAAGTCCTTGAACATCGCTATCAGGCAATCCATGACTTGTTGCCATTGCGCGAGGTTGGTGGGTGGTAGCGGTTTATCGAATACCCACTCGAAATATGCGCCGCGCCCGCTTGAAATCACCAGCGTGGGCATGGGTAGCGTGGGGTATCTGGCTTGTGCCCTGTCGAGCAATTCCATTGGACCGACCCGTTTTAACCGCGGGTCTTTGTAGAAATCGAGGTCCACCCACAGGGTGGGCAGGGCGGCGACTTGGCCCAGCATACGGCGGTGATGGAACCCGGACTGCGAAAAGTACAGGTCCATCCTGTCGAAGCCGGGGGCCATTTCCATGACGAAACGGGTTTCCTCGGGCGGGAATGTCCGTTCGTGGGGTTTGCCTTCGATGGGAATCGATAGATAGGCCACTTTCGTTGAATGTCCACCGTGTACGGTGTCGAAATGCTCGCGTGGCCCGATAGCGGGCGCGGGTGGTCCGAATAGATCGAGGATGGCGGCGGCGTTCATAACTGCCTCCTGCGCCAAGGTGAACCTAAAACTGCAGGATTTTGGATGCGGCTATCCCGTCCCGGCTTCTGCCGGGCATCGTTTGGTTTTTGCATGGCTGCCCCCCATCAAGCGGCTTGGGCCGGATGGGCTTGGGGCTTGCGGGGAGGGGTGGTCAAGAGCGTCCACACGTCATTACGGCGGACCCGCACTGACTTGGTGCCGCTGTAAACCGCCTCAATCTGCCCTTGCTCGATGGCTTGAATGAGTCGGGGGCGGGAAATGGGCAGTTCACGCACAGCGGTGGAAATGGAAATCCAGTCGGAATCTTTACGATTCATAGAGTTACCTCACAGAGGAGTGAGGCTTACACAACAAAAACGTGCGGGGGGATTCTTTTGTGGGGTGTGAATTCGCTATAATCCACGGTACTCGCCAAATTTGGCGGGTCGGAGATAGGCAACCGTTCCACGGTAAAACCTAATCCGCGCTTTTGAGAGGGTAAGCCCCTTGATTGCAAAAACCATGGACCCCGCTTTCGCATTCTGTAGTTCGCCTGAGAAACTGGCTACAGAATGCGGGGCGGGGTCTAAACGTTTTAAGCCCCGCAAGCAGGATGACGATATTATAACGCCCTGTACGGTTGACACAAAATATTGAAAAATTTGTGCTGGGTGACCCATTATCTTGTACCTACCCAACAAAAACCGCCCGCTGATTACAAATCAGCCGACCCAGCCGGATAGGAAGCATTATTCTTTGGGCCGGTCCTTGCCCTCCACATGGGCCAGCGCCACCTTGATGATGGCTTGCCAGTTGATGCCGCCACGAATGCCAGGATATTCCCGTTTCAAGGCATCCGCATTGTCATTATCAAGCCACAGATAAACCTGTTTCTTGCCCTCGGATTGGCGCTTTTCCGCATATTTTCTCTGACGGTCTGCGCCTGTTTGTGTTTTGCTCAAATATTCCATGGTCCTTTGTTCATTTCCTTGAGATAGCTCGGCTATCCGGTCAAGTATCTTCCCGGCTACTTTTGGGTCCATCATGCCGCCTCTGCGATATTTTTAACGGTTTGAGGATGCCACGTCTTGCCCCTCGGTTTCATGTCGCGGGCCTCAAGCTCTGCGGCGATTTTCGGGTAGCTCATGCCGCCCTCGCGCAATAGCTTCACCAGCCGGATAACCTCCTGCTCAGCTTCGTCGTCTACGAGGGTTTTCCCGTCTTCGCTCAGGCGCTTGCCGTAGGGAATCGACCCTCATCACCTATCAATTTCGCATGGCCGCGCAAAAGGCGGGCAAAGGCATGTCGTTTTGTAGGCGTCGCTTTAGGTAGCGCAAGCCCCGGGTGAACCAGGAAACCAAGCTGCGGCGGAGCTTCCTGAAGCTCCAGTGTCCGGCATCGGTTTGCGACCAGGCTTTTTTTCGAGCGGCGTTGGACGGTCCGAGGCGTCGTCCCGCCCGACCTGGACGCACCACCACATGGCCAGCGACATGACGAGGATCAGGCGTTCCAAACGGTCGGCGTGTTCCAGTTGCGAATCCTCCAACCCGAAGCCCCGGCCCTTGAAATCCGAGAACATGGGCTCGATGGACCAGCGCGCCGCGTAGTCCAACACCGCCGCCCGCGTGGGGGCGCAGTCCATCGCGATGATCCAGGGCTCGGGATGGCCGGGTTCGTGGAGGATGCCCACGTGGGTCATCACCCCGTGCGCGAACAGCCGCACTCCCGGCAGATAGCGTTCCTCCGCGCCCCGCGCCAGTCCGCCCGTGGTGGTTTCCTCCCCTTCGCCGGTGTCCGCCAGCACATTGCCTTTCAACCGCAGCCGATAGCCCCAGCCCCGCGCGCCCAGCCAATCGAACAAGGCCACCGAGGGGTAGAACCGGTCCGCCGAGAGCAATACGTCCGCCCCCGGCGGCAGCCAGGCCAGGACCCGCTCCAACACCCGCTCCTGGCCCTCGAAACCGATATTGGCCGGCCCCTCTTCCGCCACCCAGGCCAAGGGCAGCGCCCGGTCGCCGACCCGCACGCCCACCATCAGCACCGCCATCCGGTCCCCGAGGTCGGTCTGGTCCAGGCTCAACTGCACGGTCTGGCCGTTCCGCGCGGCCCGGGCGAGTTCGGCCCGCGCGAACGGCTCCATCACCACCGCCGACCCCAGCAGCGGATTCTTCAACAAGCGCCTCAGCCATTGCTCGCGCATGTCCTGCCTCTCCGTCGGCAAGGGCAGCAGGTTCGCCAACTCCACCGTGTTCGGCGTCCGCCCCTCGATCATCGCCCCCACCGCCAGCGCCAGCTTCCCGACCACCGTCTTGCGCAGTCCAGGAAGGGCCTGTTCCAGCCCACGCCCTACTTCCTCGGCCAGTTTCTTTACAGTTCCCATCGCTTCGTCAGTCGAAATTCGTTCCGGCCTTCAAGCCTACCCGAAAATTGATAGGTGATGAGGGAATCGACCCAACCCGTCCACCCTGTGCTTTCTTGTGCTGTAAGGCGTTGCTGGTGCGCTCGCTGATTTGGTCCCGCTCGAATTCGGCCATGACGGCCAGCATACGGAAGACCATCTTCCCGGCGGCGCTGGTGGTGTCGATCTTCTCGGAAATGGAAACGAGGTCGGCCCCGGCCTTGGTCAGCCGTTCGGAAACCTCGATGGTGTGCTTGGTGGACCGCGCCAGCCGGGACAGGCTATAGACCACGAGGGCATCCCCCTTGCCGACAGCGGCCAGGGCGGCGACGAGTCCGGGCCGGTCGGCCTTGGTGCCGCTGATACCGGCATCCTCGAAGATACCCGCCAGTTCGTAGCCGTTCAGGTCGGCCCATGCGGCAATCTTGGCCCGCTGCGCTTCCAAGCTGATGCCTTCGTCCGCTTGCCCTTGGGTGGAAACCCGGATGTAGCCGATTGCCTTCATGGTGGTGTGTCCGCTTGCGTTAGTTGGTGATGAGGATCATATCAGCATCACCAACTAACGCAAGCGGTTTCTTCAATTACCGCTCCCCTCGTAACACACCCACCGGCTCGTTACGGATCGCCCCCGTAACAAAGGGGGTGGAGCGGTTCATTCCCCGCCATCCCGCATCCTCAAAAATTCGGCCCAAGCCCGTTCGGCGTCGGCGGTCGGACTTCGCTCGGGCCTCCGACAAGGCGAGTAAGCGGGCATAAAAAAGCCGACCCGGTTTCCCAGGTCGGCGCGGGTGTATTACGGGGATGGGGTTAGATCGGGTATCGGCTTCTAAATGCGCTTGATGCTGCCTTCAACTTTTTTGACTTCCAGCCGGGCCATCGCCAAATTGGCGCGGCTGCGGTCCAGTGCGAGATAGATGAAAATTTCACGGTTGGAGTTGAGCGGGCGCAGCAGGTGATACTGGCTACCAAGGCTGATGAGGATGTCTTCGATATTGTCGTCGCTGAGTCCGATGGCATCCATCGCCTTGAGCTTGGACTGCAACACTTCGGTATTGGCCGCCGCGGCGATTTCCACCGGATAATTACCGACCACCAACGATTCCAGCATCATGCCACTGCTGGAATCCACGAGCGCCGCAGCAATGAACCCATCCAGTTTTTTTAGTGATTCCACAGTATTCGCCATTTCTCTATCTCTTCGATTGTTTGATTTAGGTAATCCAAGGGTCCGCCTTATATGGTTATTTGTGCCGACTTCATTTCATCGAACCGCTGTTCCATATTGCCTATCCGCATATGAGCAGTGATAAGCGCCGCACGTGCCACCTCCCGCCAATCAATCCCACCGTCCTGATGCGGAAACGAGGCTTGAAGCTCTGCCAGGGTATCGGCGGGTAATCCGGGGAAGCATGGCTGGGATTCCCGTAGAGACCTATCTGTCGCCAATAAGCCCCGGATGGCTTCCGCCCTCGTGCCTCCCAGGCCGTCCAGCCTCGCCAATTCTTCGGGGGCTAGATAGATTTCTACTCGGCTCTTTTGGACTTTCGCCCGCCACGTTGCTTGATGCTGTGCGCTCGCCATCGCCTTGCCTATTCCGGTAGATCGGATGAGCTGATTGTAGCAGATGATAGCGATTTCTTCCGGTAGACATCCCCCGTCGCGCCGTCCGACCCCGCCTTTTTTGCCGCCCGCCTTGCCCGCGCTCGCGCCGCGATCTCTCATTGGCGGTGGCCCGCCCGCCCTGGCCGATTCCTAGCCATCCGCCCCGAAGCCAAGCGCCGCGCCGGGTCCGTTCGTTCATCCGGATCGCCGAGGCTGGGCGCGCCAGTGGCCGGTCGGGGAACCGTTCATTCCCCGAGTTGCGGAAGCTGCGGGCAGAGGAAATCGATAAAACCGTTACTAACACTAGATTTGTGAGCAAGTCCTAACGAGACCCGCCGCCATGATCGTCAAAAATATCCCTCACGACGATCCTGCCCAATGTCGGGATTTCCGAATAGGCCTCTCTGCGCATCTACTACGCCGTCCACCCTGTTCGCGGGGCGATCTCCACAATTGTTGATTCTCGCGCCAGCGCGGCACCTTGCCCGCCCCTTTCGAGGAATTGAAAATGACTATCACCAAGAAAATGTTACTTCTAATAACTTTCAATTTATTAGGTTTGATTGGTTTGTCGGTCCTGGCGAATTACCAAATAAAACAGGTATTCACTTCGGCCAATTATGCCAATATCAATAGCGTCCCCTCTTTGATCGCCGTGAATTCTGAGATCAAGGCGTTCGGTCAGGTCAGGGTCCGCCTGCTCCGGCACGTCCTCAACGAGGACCGGAGCCAAATAGAACGGCTAGGTCAGGAATTGAAAAGCGCCCAGCGCGATCTGGCGGCGGCTTTCGAAGCCTATAAGCCGCTGATCTCCAACGCCGAGGACCAGCACCTGTTTGAGGCGAACTTGGTGAAATGGAACCAGTACGAGGCGGGAATTCCCCCGGTGCTGGCCTCCTCCCAGAATATGGACAAAAGGTCAGCCCGAGACGCCCTTGATCGCTTGACCGATCTCGGCCGGGATTTGCAAAACAGCCTCGAGGCCCACGCCAAGTACAACGCCGACCTGGCGGGGAAAGCAGCCACCGAGGCCATGAACATCCAAGCCGCCGCCCTATGGCAAAGCTGGGCGGGGGCGCTGATCACGGCAGCCTTCGTCGCCGGTGTCGGCTACTACATCGCCCGGACCATCCTGCGCCAACTGGGAGGCGAGCCGGGAACGGCTGCCGAAATCGCCAACCGCATCGCCGATGGCGACCTGTCCACGCAAATCGTATTGAAGTCTGGCGATACCGGCAGCTTGATGGCCGCCATGCAACACATGTCCACCAATATCAAAGCCCTGGTCGATGACTCGTTGATGCTGTCCGAAGCCGGAACGGAAGGCAAACTCGCCACCCGCGCCGACGCCTCCAGACACCGCGGCGACTACCGTAGGATTGTAGAGGGCATGAACTCCACCCTCGACGCTGTCGCCGGGCCAGTGGAGCGTATTCGCGAGATCATGGGCCGCGTGGCCGAAGGCGACCTGACCGTAGCCGTCGCCGGCGATTATCGGGGTACCTTCCTCGAACTCAAGGAGGCGATCAACGACGCGGTGGGCAAGCTTTCCAAAACCCTGGCCGAGGTCAATCAAGCCACCGAGTCCATCTCTTCGGCCTCCGAGCAACTGAGCGCCACCTCCCAATCCCTGGCCCAAGCTTCTTCCGAGCAAGCCTCCGGCGTCGAGGAAACCTCCGCTTCCATGGAGCAGATGGCCGCATCCATCAATCAAAACAAGGACAACGCCCAGGCCACCGACGGCATCGCCGAGAAAACCGCCAGCGAGGCCATTGAGGGCGGACAGGCGGTCACGCAAACCGTCCAGGCAATGAGGCAAATCGCCGGGAAAATCGGCATCATCGACGATATCGCCTACCAGACCAACCTCCTGGCCCTCAATGCGGCCATCGAGGCCGCCCGCGCCGGGGAGCACGGCAAGGGGTTCGCGGTGGTCGCCGCCGAAGTCCGCAAACTGGCCGAGCGCTCCCAGGTCTCAGCCCAGGAGATCGGCGCATTGGCCGCATCCAGCGTCGCTATGGCTGAGCGGGCTGGGACGCTGCTGGGCGAAATAGTGCCCTCGACTAAGAGGACATCCGGCACATCTTGTGCTTTGCGCGGCGAACGCTTAAAAGACCCGTCTTTTGCGAAGCGGAAGCGGAGGAGACCCATGAGTTGCCTGGAAATCTCGGACCGGCTGTGGGAGCACGTGGAGCCATTGTTGGAGCCGTTCAAGCGGCGCAGGCCGGGCGGCTCCAAGCCGCTGGAGTTCCGGACGGTCATGAACGGGATTCTGTATGTGCTCAAGACCGGTTGCCAATGGGATTGCCTGCCGGCCTGCTACGGCTCGAAAAGCGCGGTCCACGAGCACTTTCAGAGATGGGTTGCCGCCGGCGTGTTCAAGGAGATGTTCCGCTGGTCGGCGGCGGAGTACGAGGAACTCGAGGGGTTCGACCTGGCTTGGCAGTCGATGGACGGCAGCCTGGTGCAGGCCCCGGTCCGCCAAGCCCGCTGCCAGAAGGACGAGGGCCTGGGGCGCAATCCCACGGATCGTGGGCGCAGCGGTGGCAAGATCCACCTTCAGGTGGACGGGAAGGGGATGCCTTTCGCCGTCGCGCAGGCCGGGGCCAACGTGCACGACAGCCGCCTGGTGACGGTCACCGTCGAGGCGGCCGTGATCGAGGCACCCGCCGACGCCGGGCAAAGTCCCAGGCATCTTTGCCTGGACAAAGGGTATGGCTACGAACGGGTCGAGCGGGAAGTCGCGGGACTGGGCTACACCCCCCATATCCGCAAGATCGGCGAGGAGAAGCGTTCCTGCGACTCCGAGCCAACCCACCCCGCGCGGAGGTGGGTGGTCGAGCGCGCTTTCGCCTGGCTCAAGGGCTTCCGGGCCATCCGAACCCGCTACACCTGCCGGGGAGCCAACTATCTGGCCTTCCTTCAGTTGGCGTGCGCCCTGATCCTGGGAAGACGGATCGAGGCCAAAACCGTGTAAGCAGTTTATGTGCCGGATGTCCTCTAAGAAGACCGCCGGTTTGGTGCAGGAGATCACCTCCGCCTCCGAGGAACAGGCCACGGGCGCGAAGCAAATCGCCGAAGCCATGAACCAGCTTAGCAAGACCATCCAGCAGAACGCCTCGGCTTCCGAGGAACTATCCGCCACGGCGGAGGAAATGAGTGGACAAGCCCTGGAATTGAGGCAAACCCTGAGTTTCTTCAAAATCTCCGCCAATGCCACGGACCTTACAACCCCTCGCTACGCGATAAAGACACGGACGTACCCCCCCCAGGCCCATACTTCGAATAGCACGGATAGGGGCGGCCATGAACAGGGCTTCTCCCGTTTCTGAGCGGGGGACGAGCACCTGTAAAAGGTGATGGAAGACCAACTTCCTACCAGTTGCCCACAGGTTCTGTGGATAACCCGGTTGTCGCCCTGCCAGGGTGCCGGACGGATCATGAGCCGGCGTCCGGCCCCGGTTGCCCCGCAGCCTTCTTCGCCGCCCCGATGATCTCTGGGAAATCACGGACACGGATAAGCTTCACTTCCGGGGAAGCTGCGAAGGCCGGGCGCAAATCTGCTTCGAGGATGACGGCGGGAATGCGTCTAGGTGCTTCGGTCCCTACGATCATGTTCGGATCGCCGATGGGACTATTAACGGCGACGATAGGGTAATCGCCCTATTTCTGGATGATTCGCGCCGATGGATGTCCTTGACCGACCGCACCGATTGGCCCGCCGTGGTGGTGAAGGCTGCATAACCGGACCAAGGCCACCCTCCCTGACACGGTCTGCCATGTTCTGATGTGTCCTGTCCTGTTTTATTTTGTCATATGCGGCCCGGTCTTTTTTGGGTCGGCAAGAATAGCTTTAGATTCCCGAAAATCCCCCCGCCCGACCGTTACTGTGTACGCATTATGTATACACAGTAACGTCAGGAGTAAGGCGAGGTCTGGCGTTCCCATTTACGGGAATCGATGATGATTTTTTCGCCGACCGAACGCAATTGGGATGGGCAAATAAAAACCCCCGGACACCAACTATGGGGGGGTGCCCAGGGTTTCCATCGAGCATCCCATCCACTTGGATAGCTCAACGCGGCAAAGCATAGCGGGCTGTGGCCCTCGCCAAGCCGGGGCGATATATACCCGATGCGCGAGGTCCAGCTTTTTGCCGTCTGTGGCGTAGGTGTTTCCCCTTATAGGCGGTATGTACCGTCGAAGGAATCATCGCCGTGTCCGCCAGTTCCTTACCTGTGTGAAGGCGGACATAGGGAGATGTGACCGATCCGGTAAGCCGGGTCGGCTTTTTTGCTTCAAGGAGGAAGCTATGCGTGCCTATATCGACGAATCCGCCAACCTGCGTGTGATCCCGGAAACCCCCGGCGAAGCTTTGATGCTCGACTATTGGTTCATGGCCTTCATAGGCCAGCTTTCCGGCAATCGTTCGGCGGGCCTCGAAATCGGCACCAACGTGGCGAACGCGACTCCGCTTCGGGATTCCTACGCGGATGAATAAGGGCATC
>NZ_AP019788.1 GCF_019670005.1 Methylomagnum ishizawai
CGACGCTGGCGAGGAGGCCCGCCAGGATGTCGGCCACGTAGTCCCGGACGGTGGCCTCGTGGCGCTGCGCTTCCCTCAGCAGCAGGATTTTGTCCCGTAACTCTTCCCGCAGCGCCAAGCCCTCGGCCAGGTCGGAGAGCGCGTAGTCCAGGGCCGCATCCGGCGGGAAGCCGTACAGCCCGGACGCTTCCAGCAGTTCCCCGGCCAGCGTTTCCAGCGCCTCCGCCAGGTCGCCCTCGGGGTCGAGGCCCGCGTCACCGCACAGGCACCGGGCCGTCTCCGCCGCCCACGGGCCGGGATGCAGCGACAGCCGGGCGGTCGCGGCCAGTTGCCTTGCCTCGTGCCACAGGGCGCGGGTCTCCCGCTGCTCGGGCGGGAAGCGCGGGGCTTGGGGCGGGAACAGGAAATGCCACCGCCAGCGCAGCAGGACCAGCAGGACCGCCAGAGCCAGGAGGATGGGGAGGCTTACAAGTGTAGGTTTTTGAAAAAACCGGAGGCGAGACAAAGGGTTAAGGTACATTGGTGAGTAACGACAAACACCCTGTACCGGAGGAACCGCCATGCCTCGCCCTCCAGAACTGTACCAATGGAACCGGGAGATCGCCATCCACTTTCCCGGCCTTTCGAAGCCGATGGTGATGGGCTTGGCCCTGTGGAGCCTGGGCATGGTCGTGGTCGGCGCTTGCAGCCTTTCGGCGCTGACCGACTGGTGGTCGTGTCGGCTGGGGCAGAAGGGCGACGCGGTGCGGGAGCGCCTGCGCTACGTCTACCGTGGGAAGGAGGCCAAGGCCGGGAAGGAGCGCCGCGAACTCGACGTGGAGGCGTGCCGGGCCCCCTGGCTGGGCTGGGTTTTGGAGGGCTGGGATGGAAACCAGTTGGCGGTCGCCTTGGACGCGACGAGCCTGGGGCAGCGGTTCGTGGTCCTGGCGGTCAGCGTACTTTACCGGGGCTGCGCGGTGCCGGTGGCCTGGAAGGTGCTGAGGGCGGAACGGAAGCATCCGTGGAAGCCCGAATGGCTGGCCTTGCTGAGGCATTTTAAGGACGTCGCGCCCGCGTCGTGGACCGTCCTGGTGCTGGCGGACCGGGGGCTGTACGCCAAGTGGCTGTTCGAGGGGATCCAAGCGCTGGGCTGGCACCCGATGCTGCGGGTGAACTCGGGCGGCACCTTCCGCCCCCGGGGATGGCGGCACTGGCGGCCGTTCACCCGCCTGGTGCCGAAGGTGGGCGACCGCTGGCAAGGCCGGGGGACGGCGTTCGGCGGCAAGCGGACCCGCCTGGACTGCACCCTGTTGGCCTATTGGGGGGAAGGCCACAAGGACCCCTGGCTCGTCCTGACGGACCTGCCGCCGGAAGCCGCCAACGCCTGCTGGTACGGATTGCGCGGTTGGATCGAGCAAAGCTTCAAGAAAATCAAGGGCGGCGGCTGGCAATGGCAGAACACCCGCATGGACGATCCCGAGCGGGCGGAGCGCCTCTGGTTGGCGATCGCCATCGCCACCTGGTGGCTGCTCTCGGTGGGCGGGGAGGCCGAGGCCGGAATGGCCGCCGCCACCTTCCCGGCCATTCCGGGCTCTCCCCGCCAACAGGCCCACCGCTGGCGGCTGGTGGGGATTTTCCGCCATGGCCGTTCCCTGATCCTGGCCGCCCTCTTCGAGCGCCGCGCCTTGCCGGTGGGGAAGGCCCGCCCAGAACCCTGGCCATCGGTGCCAATCCCAGGGGCAACCGTGGCGATCCTCACGGGGGCGGTATGAATAAACCTACACCTGTAAGGGATGGGGAGGGCGGGCGGCACGGCCTATGCCCTCCGGGCGTCCCTGGCGTTCGCCTCGGCCAAGAGCTTGTCCATGTCCAGCACTTCTTCGCCGCCGAAGGTCGCGGCGACATCCAGGTAGTTCTTGAGCATCAACGCCGCCTCGCGGGTTTCCCGCTCCACCCCCATCAACTCGCCCACGTTGGCGCAGGTGATCTCCGCCCCCTCGATCAGCTTGGCGACGGTCAGGGCCGTGTCGCGCATCTTGCGCACGAGCGCCCCGGCCAGGCCCCCGGCCTCCTTCAGGGAACCCGCCAGGTTGGCCTTGTCGGCGTCGCGGTCATAGTAGACCAGCAGTTCCCCGGCCAGGTTGTTCTTCTTGACCAGGTTCCTCTCCTCGTCGGAAAGCTGGGCGCGGACGTACAGGGTGTACTTCGCGCCGCCCATGAGGCCGGTTTTTTGGTTGCGTCGGATGAGCAGTTGCACGGTGCCTCCTGCCTCTCGGCGGGGATGGGTCGCTTGCGGGATTGGGGCTTGTGTACGTGGCTGTTCCGTTAATGCGTCGATCATGGAAAGGGTCCGCGCCCGTTGTCAACGGTGAATATTCACCTTGACACGGCGGGCTTTCCCCGTTCCGTGGCGTCCGTCCGTCCGTCGGGCCGGGCGGGGAGGACGCGGAAAACCCCCTGGAAGGCTTTCCGGGGGCGCGAGGGTAGTTGGATACCCTGCGGAGGGAGAACGGCCCGCCACGCGCCTCCTGGGGGCCTCAGAGCGCGTGCTTGGGGAGGCTGTCGAGGACGCCGTGCGCCCAGGCCCGCAACGTGACCGGACCCTCGGCGTTGGTGCGGAGGTTGTACTCGTCCAGGTGGTCCTTGAAGGAGTCCTTGGAGAGCCAAACCGGGCCGTAGGGGTCGGCCAGGACGTCGGCCATCGTGGCGAACTGGAATAGGTTGGAGGTCGGCAGGACGCGGGACTTGAGCAAAAGGTCGTTCCGGCGCTTGGCGGTCGGGGCCACGAACAGCACGCGGAAGGGGGCGGCTTCCGGGCGGGCCACGGGCAGGGCGTGCCTCTGGGCGAACGGCGCGGCGATTTCCCGCCCAAACCCGCCCTGCTCGTAGTAGGCGTAGTAGGCCAGGAACTTGTGGGTCAGCTTTTCGAGGGCCGTCTCGGTGTTCATGTCCATTTCCAGGAGGAAGAAGGCATAGCCCCGGCCCGGAACCCCGACCGCGTGCAGGCCGTCCGGGTTGAGGGGGAGCTTGGCCTGGGTCTGCCTGCCGGTCTTCTTGTCGGTCTTGGTGACGATCACGCTGCGGGACACGTCCAGGTGTGCCGGGCTGGTCCTTAGCCAGGTGGGCGGGGTCCGGCCTGCCTCATCGGCCCGCATCTCCAGGGCCATGTAGAAGTCGGTGATGGCGAGTTCGTGGCGGAGGGTGTTCTCGGCCAGGGCCGAGCCTTCCCGGAACGCCTTGGCGTCCGGGGCCAGCTCTTCCAGCAGGTCGGCGCGTCCGGTCTCGGCCAGGTGCCCGGCTAATCGCTTGAGGTGCGGCGCTTCCAGCGACCAGATGGCGTTCGGCCTCCCGAGTATGGAGCGCTCGGTCGGCTTCACCGCCAACCAGTCGCGCTTGACGAAGCCGGAGTCGTGCAGCTTCCGCATGGTCTTGGCCACGGAGGTTTCGCCGCCCGCGCCCTCGCGGCGGCTGTACAGCAGGCGGTGTATCTGGGCCGTGGTCATCAGCCGATAGCGCAGCACGGCGGCCAGCATGTCGATTTGCAGGGCGGTGAGCCGTTTGGTGGGGGATGGGTTCATGGGCTTGGATTTTGACGTTTTACGGGGCGTCCGGGGTCTTGGGGGTGCCTGGATACCTTTCGGAGGGGAAAGGGGCCTTGCCGGTCGGTTTGGAGCGTCTGGGAGCGTGCTGGTCGTGATGGGGGAGGATGCTTTTTCGGTTTTCCCAGTTCCCGGATTTTTCCTTTCGGCTTTTTTCCCTTTTCCGTTTCCGGCGTTTTCGCCATTTCCGTTTTTCGCGGCGCGGATTTCGTTTGTCGCGCCCGTCCCCGGCACACCGCCGCCGTTGCGGCACGGGGACGGGACTCCGGTGTTCTTTCGTCCGTGGCATCGTCCTCGGGCGCTGGTGGGGTGTGGGGAAAGGGTTGTTTGGCTTGGCTCCGGTAGGGGCTGTGTCCGTCGCCCGTGGACGCTCCCTCGCCCGTCCTCCCTGTGGTGTCCGAATCCGGCTTTGTAGCCGGTTCGGTCGTTGGGTGGGTTCCGTTGGTTCCGTTGTTTTCGGCCTTGGCCGGTGTGTGTTCGGGCACGTCTCGCGGTTCGCCGAGACCGGATTCTCTGGCTGTTTAAAACGTAGAGAGAATCCGGTCTCGGGGGTTGGGCGGTCAGCCCCCGAGACGTGCCCAGCCGTTAAGCCGTTCCCGGCGGTTGCCGGTCGGGTTCGGTGGTTAGTGCGATGTCCCGGCTTTCTGTCCTATCTCCTAACCTATGACAGGTCTTCGGATCAGTCAAGGGTGCCCGGTTTGCCGGGGTTCCGAAGGAAAACAACAACAGGGAGGGTGGGCGGACAGGCTCCGGCGGGGCTGGGAGTAGAAGGTAACGGGTGGGCGCGCGCGTTGTTGTTGTTTTCCCTGTTTTCCCTGTTTTTGTTGTTTTCGGCGATTAAAGCCAATTGAAAATCCTTGATTTTATGCGGGGTTTCGGCGGGTTATGGTGGTGAAATTGGGTGCCTATGGTGGTGAAATTGGGTGCCTATGGTGGTGAAATTGGGTGCCTATGGTGGTGTTTAATTTGATATCACCATCAAATATATGATATATTTGTGGAGTAACTCTAAAAAACACCACGATGCTTGAAATGAGCGAAAAAACGCTAGTGGTTCAGCACAACGCCGTCATCGAAGCCCGCTACAGGCTGACCGTTGAGGAACAGCGCCTTATAAAGACGCTGGTTTCCCATATACAGCCGAATGATGAGGATTTTAAAGTATATGAGATAAAAATAGCCGATTTAGCAAGGCTATTGGATATTTCAGATACGAGCTATTACGATAGGGTAAAAAAGGTAACAAGGCGGATACTTACGAACGTCCTATGTTTTTACGATGAAAAAGGAAATGAAGTTCAGACAAACTGGTTATCATCGGCAAAATATCATAAAGGAAAAGGGGTCGTTGCCCTTCGTTTCGATCCAGAACTGAAGCCATATCTGCTTCAACTGAAGCGGCTTTTCACATCCTATGAGCTAGGCAATATCCTCCGCTTGAAAGGGATGTATTCGATACGCATATACGAGCTTTTGAAGCAGTACGAACGGATCGGAAGGAGGGAATTCGAGCTTGAGTTTTTGAAAAAGACGCTCGGGATAGATGCCGAATATCCGCAATACAGGGACTTCAAGAAGTTCGTCCTCGTACCGGCTGAGAAGGAAATATCCGAGAAGACGGATATAAAGTACGCCACGGTCGAGAAGAAAAGGGGGCGCAAGGTTATCGCGCTTGTCTTCGAGATCGAGCCAAGAAAGTCTTCTTCACCCGATGAAAAACCCGTTAAGCCGGATAAGAAGCCTCAGGAAATCCAGGCCGGGCATGTGGTGTCGCAAATGATGTCCCTCGGGGTCGCCCGGAAGGTCGCGGAAGAACTGGTGGAAGAATACGGGGAGGAAAAAGTGCGGTACGCCATCGAATATACCCAGGGCCAGGTCAAGGAGGGCAAGGTGAAGAGTCCGGGCGGCTTCCTGGTGGAAGCCGTCAAGAACGGCTACCGGGACGGTAAAAAGGAAGAGCGCAAACGCAAGGAGGATTCGGCGAAGGCCGAGGCGACGGAAACCGCCAGGCGCAAGGCGTGGGAGCGGGCCAAGGAGCAGTGGGGCGCGTGGAGGAACGAGCGGACAACGGCCCGCCTCGACGCCATGGATGCCGAAACCCTGGAATTGGAAAAGGAAGCATGGCGGGCCTCCCTGGCGGACAAGCCCGCGCTCCTGAACATGCTCAAGCCGGGATCGGACCGGGAGGGGCTTTTCTTCCACCAGTACATGGTCGGCAGGACGGGGGGGCTGGGCCTCGCCGAATGGGCGCGGGCCGTCGGGTTCGACCTCTCTCCTTTCGAGGACCTGGCCCGGCAGGACGGGAAGCTGTAGGACGCCGGACCGGGCGGTAACCTCACCTCTTGGAGCCTGGGAACTGCCGCATGGTTGGGCGTCGGATGACCGGAGATAAGGAAGACCATGGTCCAAAGGTCGGCTGGTTAGCCGCCATCCGCTTCGGTACGTGTTCACCTATGGCGTAGGTTATAAATATTGCATAGATATAACATATGGCATAGCTTGGACCGTGGCGCGGCCAGGATCGCCGGTTCGACTCCGCTAAAGGGCGACGGAGAGTGAATGGGGCAGGCCCACCTTGGCCTCGATCCGTTCCACCCGCTGACGGGTTTCTTGGATGAGGTCGCCCTGAACCTCCTGTTTGTCCATCAGGAAGTGTTCCAGGCGCAGTAGGATGTCCCTCTGCTCCCTCATTTCCTCCATTGCCTTTCCCTGGCCGTGCTGGATTTCGCGCCGTAGCGCATTCTCCGACGTGTGGATTTCGTCGCGCAGGGCCTGGCGCATGTTTTCCATGTTCTCCTGGAAGTCCGTCATCCTGCCTTGCAAGCCGGTTTCCAACTTCATCAGGCGGGAATCCATGATCGTTATCATCTCCTGAATCGCCGCGAGTGCTTCGTCGAATCTCTTGTCCACGTATTCCTTGTCCATGGCTTTATTATAATGGCTACATTCTTAGTATATCATGCTGTATTTTACGCAATAAGTATAGGTTTTTATTATTCTACTTGTCATGATTTATTTTTTGAGGGATTATTGCTATATAACCCGATAAAATAATCCTATGCCAGTACCCGAGTTGGAAAAGCGCCTGGTCGTCCAGCATAACCGGCTCATAGAGGCGGTATATAGGCTGCCCGTCGAGGAGCAGTTGCTTATCAAGACCCTGGTTTCCAGGGTCGGCCCCAAGGACATGGATTTCAGGCCGCACACCCTGCGCGTCGCCGACCTGGCCGGTCTGATGGGGATGACGGGCGGAGACGCCCACGCGGCGGTGGAGTGGGCGACGAAAAGGCTGGCCGGGCGCGTCGTGGCCCTCCGGGATGGGGACGGGAAGGAATTACAGGTTTCCTGGCTGTCCTCCGCCCTGTACGACGGGGACGAAGGGTCGGTTTCCTTATGCTTCGATCCGCGCTTGAAGCCGTTCCTGCTGCGCCTAAAGAACAATTTCACGGTCTACGAACTCGGCAATGTCGTCCGCTTGAAGCGGACCTACTCGATACGGCTATACGAACTTCTAAAGCAGTACCAGCCGGTCGGAAGGCGCAGGTTCACCCTGGATAGGCTGAGAGAGATGCTGATGCTGCGCGACGGCGAATACGGGACCTACAACAACTTCAAGAAATGGGTATTGGTGCCTTCCAGGGAGGAACTGGGGCGGAAGACGGACATCGACTTTACGTGGAACGAGGAGAGGGAACGGGGGCGCGTCGTGGCGGTGGAGTTCGTCATCAAGGCGCAAGGCAGGCCGGAAACCCAGCCGGAGCGGGCCAAAATCCAGCCTATGGCATAGGTTATATATAGGCCATAGGTATTGGATATTGACATAGGCGCTTCCTGCTTCTGTTGGGCTACCTGGAAAGGATGCGGTATGCGGGCGGGTTCTTGCGCCGTATCTCCTCGATGATCGCCTCCCTTTCTTCCTTCGTGAGGCGCTCATAGAGCGCGGTGCCCGCCATGATGAGTTCCCAATTTTGGAGGTGGTCGCGGGCCGCGACCTCGTTGAAACGGTTGCGGAATTCGAGGGAGACCCCCGCGTTGAGTTGGTAGTCCCGCCCGGCCCGGCGCAAGGTCCGCTTGTCCACCTTGTGCGTCACAACGTGGCCGGTGGGCGCGATCTCGGGTTCCTTCAGGTTGTCGCGGAGGTCCGTGGGCGGCGTGCCCAGGCTTCTTTTCTTGGGGGTCGTCTTGGTTTCCATAGGTTGCGTCTACCGATTAGGTTAAAGATATGACATAGGTATTGGATACGTCATAGGTTATAGATATTACATATCCTTAATGTACAGCTTCTTGATATACAGGAAAAGCTCGTCGAGGAAGGCGTCCGCTTGTTCGTTCAGGGCCGGATAGAACGTTTCCACGATGGAAAGACCGGCGTTCTGGGCGTTCTTGTAGCCGACGCGGCTTCGGAGCGTGTTCTTGAGGCATGGGAAACCCGTCTGCCCGATGTAGTCCCAGGCGGCGGCCTCTTCGTTCTCGTTGTGCGTCTTGAGGAGCGCGAACAGGAGCTTGCTGGACTGGATTTGGCGATTCCTGAGTTCGGTGTAGAGCCGGATGGCCGGGTCGAGGTCGTCGAGCGAGCCGGTGGCGGGCTGGATCAGGACATGGGCGGCATGGGCCAGGGCCAGCGTGGATTCGCTGGAACGGCCCTGTGCATCGACCACCAGCACGTCCACGTCCCGGCTTTTTTCCAGGGCTTCCTTGGCGGTTCTGTAGTACTCCACCGATTCCAGCGGGTCGCCGCCGTTGTTGAGCCGCCGCCGGTACCAATCGACGCTCGTCCCCTGCGCCGTGTCGAGGTCAGCCAGCCGGACCTTGTAGCCTTGCCGGGTGAGCGCCACGGCGGCTCCCCGTGCGACGGTGGATTTGCCCACGCCGCCCTTCTGGCTGACGCACGCGAGGATGTATGGCATAGGTAAGGTTTTGTTTTTTAACACTGTTTACAATATCCCATGAATTCCGGCCTTTGCATAGGACGTATAAATAACCTATGGCATATCTATAAAATATGGCATAGGTTTAGCATACGACATACGGAAAATCGGCTTTCCTAGGCCCGGTTCTTCTTAGGGGCCACCTCACGAAACGGAAAATATCGTACGGCAAGCCAGGGGGTTGTCAGATTGAGGTCTATGAGTCGGCAAAATGCATGTCAGAGAAAAACGAAACTGACCCTAATCTGACAGTTCTCGTGCTATTGCCTGACACCCGTTTGGGGTATACCCCAAACGGACGGGCCAAGACGCAACAAGCCGCTTGAAGCCCCGGCCAAACAGGGGCTTTGATCCCTTGGCGTACGATATTTTCCGTTTCGTGAGGTGACCCCTCTTATGCCGCCGTGGAAAGGGTGTGTGGGAGACGCAAGCTGTCCTCGATCCGTTCTATCCGCTGGCGGACGCCTTCCAATTCGTCGCCGTGGGCTTCCTGCTTGTCCTGTAGGACGTGTTCGATACGCAGCATCGCCGTCCTTGTTTCGTGGATTTCGGGCATGGCCTCCACGAATTCAAGCTTGAGGCCCGCGATTTCCCGTTTGACCGTCGTCACGTCCATTTTCAGGGCTTCCATGTCCACCTTAACGGCTGGCACATGGCTTTCTATGACGCCCAAGCTTTTGTCTACCAGATTAACCTTGCCGATGAGGTACTCAAAGCCGTCCGTTACCACTTCGGTCAACGCCCCTATTTCCTCTTTGACGGCTTCCCTTACCGCTCCTCGGATAGCTTCCAAAATATCCTTATCCATGATGATATAAAAGGTTTTATATCTCTATTATACCACACCGAATATAACCGTATTCTTCTTGCAGCCGCTCCCTGTCTTCGGCGCTTGCCACACGCATGGTTATAGCGTTGATATTTTATATATAAAACTATCTGCTATCACAAGATAGCAGATAGTTAATAGAGGTCTCTCGGCTTTCCTAGGCCCGTTCGGTCGCTTCCAGGCGCTGCTCGTCCCGGCGCTTGAGGTCGGCCATGATAAGCGCCAGGACATACCCGCCAGGATCGGCATAGCCTTCCTCTTTCGCCCGCTCCATGACGAACAGGGCGAGGTCTTCCGGCAGAGTTAGCTCCATGATGAATTCCTTCTCTTCCATAGGGGAGGGTGGTTTCAAAAGGTTTTATGAGGCCGTTACGGACGGCCTACGGTGCGGAGGAAGTCCGCCGGGCGGATGATCGGGATGCCTTCGTATTCTCCCAGGTCCAGAAGGTGGCGGTCGCCGGAAACGATCAGGTCGGCGTGGCCTTCGCGGGCGCAGGCCACGATGTGGTTGTCGTCCGGGTCGTTCGGTACGGCTTCGGGGATTTCCTTGGGTTGGAAGATTTCCGCGTTCCGGGAAACGAGTTTCAGCAGCGCCTTCCTGTCGTTGTCGTTCCATCCGAAGCGGCGGCGGAGGATTTCGGCCAATTTGCTGAGGATGGTCGGGGAAGTGACGAGGACGTACCGGCCTTCCTTGAGCGCCCACCATGCGCCCGCGATGGAGCCTTTCGGGAATTGGAACGCTGAAACGAGGACGTTGGTATCAAGAACGGCGCGTAGCCTGTCGGGATGTTTCGCGTTCCGCATAGAGCATTTCGTTGAGTTCTTCTTCCGACCGGATGCCGAGCGCTCTCGACCGTTCCGCCCCGTAGTCCATGAGGCGTTCGGTTTCGGCTGCGAACTCCTCAGCGGTCATGGGGTTCCGGCGCTCTTCCTCCTGGGCTTCCAGAATGAGCCGTTCCACCCATCCTTCCGCGTTGTCGGTGCGTTGCCCGATGGGGTTCCGATAGGTCTTGTATAACCGGACCATCCGGCGGAAAAGCTCGCTCTTGGTGCTCTGCTCGGCTTTCGCCAACTGCTCGAACTCCTCCGCCATGGCGGGCGGAACGGTGAAGCCGAGGTTTTTGCTGACTCTGGACATGCTCATACCCAACTAAGTTAAACTTGGTTATGTTTCTACTCTAACAGGCTAACGGAATCCGTCAAGCTCGGGAACTGTCCGCTGGCCCTCAATCGGTGCCGTGGTCCTGGGCCAGCAGGTTCCTGGATTTCACGATCTCCCGGCTTTCCCGGTCGAACACCAGGTAGCCGCTGGCCCGGTGGCGCTCCCGGTCCAGGATGTCCTGGGCTTCTCCCTCCGTGTCGCATTCGTCGCGCCACTGCCTGCCTCGGGTCGCGTCCAGGAGGACGACCGCGTAGCGCCTGAGTTCGGTTTCTGGCATAGGGGTATGTTCAAGGGATTATGCCTAGGGTATTACAGTGGAACAGAAGGAAAGGCCCGTGGTCGCGTTGGACGCACGGGCGTTGGGCCGAATCAGTACTCGTCCGGCAAAAGGAAGGTGGTAACGCTGCGGTCCCACTCGGTGATCACCCATAAACAATTGTCGCCATACCCCTTGCAGGGCTGGGCCGGGTCGATGGGATAGGCCGAAAGGATGCGGTTCCCGCCCTTGAGGGCCGCGTCGTTGCTCTTGGCGTCCTCGGGGCAGACATGGCCCCAGTCGCCGCCTAGGTGGCGCACCAGGCATTCAAAAAGGTGTTCCATGGGACATTCCGCGAGGGCTCCCGGCGTGGCGACGACCTGGCCGGGCTGGAACAGGGGAGGTTTGGGGATAAGGAAGCCGTCCGGCTCCCGGTCTTTCGGGGTTTCTGTGGTCACGCCGCGTACTCCTTTTGTGGCGGTTGTGGAAAGGACTTTCATGGACTGTACAATTCCACGGTAGCACACAGGTTTTTCCTGTCAAAACAAGGGGATATGCGCGACTCGGTTTCTATGCGCCGGTTCCGGTGCTTCCGTCCGTCCGGGACATGTTGGACGGTAGCGGGATGGATCGTTCCGCCCGTGGCAGGCTCAAGCGCTTTGGTGCTGGTTACGTGAGAGGGTTGTCAGGGCTATGGGGCGGGCGTAGGATTGCGCTGCGTCCCGGCGATTTGCCATAACGCCCGATATGCGCGGTAAACGCGCAACGGTGCATAACCCCGATGGGGTCTCATTGCGATAAGGGCAGCAAGGTGCCTAAACCGTTTCCCAATCACCCCGCTAAAAATACACAGTTCATTGAAATCAGTGGGTTGGCCATATGTGTTCCGTCTTATACGCCCCAAATGGTGCAATAAAAGACACCTTTTAGGGCGTCTACTTCACGTTAGGCTTCTGCGTGAAGTTCCCATCAGTAGCAACACTAAATTTTGTAAACATGCTTGATGAATTGACACCAATCAAAGAACAACTTGTTGAGGCATTAGTGTCGTTGCCCGATACGGTAACTTTACCTATGGAAGGCGCCTTGACACGGATAAACCTTACAAAAGAGACTCAGGCTGAAGTATCTCACCTAACCCACTACTGGGAATTTATACTGGATAATTATGATACTTCAGTTATTGCTTTGGTTGGGATGGTAAATGCCGGAAAATCTGCGATTGGAAATTTATTGCTGCATTGCTCTGAGTCAAGCGTTTTTCAGGAGGCTCCGATTAGAGAAACATCAGAACCGAGTATTGCACGCCTAGATGAAAAAGTCATTTTAGTTGATTTGCCAGGCTTGGGTTCAGTTCTAGCTGATGAGGATGATGCTGTTGTTAAATCATATCTTCGACGAGCAAATTTGCTTCTAATTGTAATTAGCGTCGATTCTCCAATAACAAAACACCTTTTTGAGTTTTTAAAAACAGAAATATCTAGCACATATTTGGCTCAACGAATTATTTTTGTTCTAAATAAAATTGATATTTGGGACAATCTCCCTGAATTACACAGAAAAAAAGAACTATCAAGATATGTTGAATTCCTTACTAATGGGCAGCCATCTCTAGGTTTTTGTGGAATAAACGCGTTATTTGATTATGAAGTACCAATAATGCCGATCTCTGTAAAACACGCTCGTAACAATCATTCGTGTCAAGATATAGAGTCATTACAGAACTCGATAATCAGCCTCCTTTGTGACTCTAAAAATAGTACATGCATACAGGCCAAAGAACAATTGCAAATATCGTTTAGTAAGCATGTATATATAGCTAATGGATATTCTGGCTTACAGGAAACCCTGCAAAAGGCGGAAGAGCAGGTAGAATGGGTTAAAACAAAGCTTATAGAATACGTTGATACTGAATTATCAGCGTTCTATACAAGTATAGTAGAATTGGACAAGGCTTGCTGGGTTGCGATGGAGCATTTGCCGAAACCGGATTGGTTTGAAAAGACATTTGAAACAAGCGGGTTATCCTCAAAGAAACAAAAGCTACGTGAAACACGGGAGTATTACTCAGAAAAAATGAAGGAAGTGTTTGATAGATTTAATAAAAACATAGCTCTAACAACCAAAAATATTTTAATCGCGGCATTTGGATGTGCTAGTGAAATAGCAATTCCTGCCCCATCAAAGACACATGAAATACTTGATGGATTGGCTTATATAAATTGGGATATTCAGGACGACATCTATTTCTTGGATAAATCAGTCTCATCTTCCAGAATAAATGAAAGAACAAACCAAAAACTTCAAGATTTGGAAAAGGAAATTGGCGTTTTATTGGACAACTATGCTATTTTTGATGCAATAACATATTCTGCATACAACAAATTTAGCGAAGAAATTAAGACATTAGAGTCTTTGCGCAACTTCATGCAGGGCATGAGCAATATATATACAAGCCTTTTTTCATAGTCCAACCAATAGATGCGGAGATTGAAGTATGTCAACCCAAAAAACAGAGTATAAGAAGTTCACAGCAGAAATCCATAGCGGGACACTACTTGATGATTTTATGCCTCAAATAATGGACGACCTAGAAAAGAGGTATAAACCAATCAATGACATGAAAATAGATTATTGTGATGTTCTTTCAAAACATGCGATTAACATAGATAAATTTAATGGTTTTGAAAAAATTTCTGAAGCATTGTCACAATCGGTAGAGGATATAAACAATATTTTTGTCGATATCGACGAGCGTATGAAGTACTTTACCATCGTATTTTTTGGCGGTGTAAGCGCAGGTAAAACATCAATGATCTGCGACCTCGCCAATGTTAATCCGCATCATCTTTCTGAAATAATCTCTAGTAATCCGAATTTCAATCCCGCACAGGATCGTATTTCTATTGGCCCTAATGTTGCCACAATCAATCTTTATGAAATACTTATTGAAAAAAGCTGCATTCGACTTGTAGACGTACCTGGCATTGGTGGCGTAGTTCATGACGACGATTCACTTGCTCCGTTTGTCAACATGGCTGACTGCATAATGTTGCTTATTCAAGCAGGTAACGACATTATGAAAAGTGATGAAGATTTTCTGTACGATCATGTTGCCGCATTTTCAAAAAGAGATACTTCTAATGCCGAATTCAAATCTGAGGAGCGCACAGACAAGCGAGTATTAGTGGCTCTCAACAAATGGAAAATGGCTTACGGAGATCTCCCGCCAGCCAAAGCGGATAAAATTTTTGAACAAAAATCCGAATGGATATTGCACGCAAATGGATTAAAGGCAAACGATAAATTTTCTGGAATTGCTGGTTATTTTCATAAACCACCGATTATCGCCCGCGCTGAAACGAGTTATAGAGATGATGAAACGGGTGATCCTTTGCCTGCTTGGTTTGGAGAAAACGCAAAAACTGATCTGAGCGAAGTTATAAATGCACTACATGAAATCTTAAAGGATGATGGCTCAGATTTCCGATTAAATCGGCCTAGGCAGGTTTTGCAAAAAGAGAGCAATAAACTCATTGGTTATATTGCTCAAGAAAAAGCGGCAACTTCTTTAGAGGAGTTAGGTAAAGAACTGGAATCTCTCGGTGTAAAATCTACTTTCACAACAAATCAGATTAACGACCAATTAATTGAACGCCTTAATCGTTTTGAGCAAACCGTTACTTTCTTTCTTGCTTCCCGCATTAAACCAGCAATTCATTCTTGGCAACCAAAAGTTGGATTTTTTGATGGATTAACTGGAATATTCAATAAGAAAGGATTACAGGAATCTTTAAAAAAAGAATGGAGTAACGAATTACGTAACTTAATTTCAAGCAGAATTGATGTTCAAGAATTTGCAAACTTGATTAAGCAAGAAACCGATGCTTTTAAAAAGCTTGTTGAGACAAGCTACCAAATCAACTTTTTGAGCAACCCAGACTTACTAAAAAGGATACCAGGTTTACAACAAAGCTCCTCAGGCTCTAGTTCATCCGAGAAAGAAGGAATTTTTAAAGCAATAGAGAGGGAGCTTGATGAAGCCGTCAAAAAGATACAGATGGGGATTTTAGATGACATCATCAATCTCGTATCGTGGGATGCAATTTTAGCAATACTAGTTGGCGCAATTCTCTCTCCTGTAGGCTCGTTTCTCTTGCTCGCATATCGTCGTTGGAAGCGAGGTGAAAGCAAAGGACAAGAGGCGAAAAGAGAAATCGATTATGCGGTAGATAAGATTGCTGCTGATGTGAGTTCAGAGATAAAGCAAAAAATCATGCTTCGACTACAAAAAGGAGTAGAAGACATCCATGTAGCAATCAGCAATGTATTAAAGCAAGAAAAAGAGACTATTAACGAGCCACTTATATTAATGGATCAAATTATTGCTGATATACGTGAGTTTCAGATAAAACTCCAAAGCATCGGTATATGACCACCTTTTTCTAATTAGTGAAAAACACCAGCCTAATATGGCGCTCAAGCCGACCGCTTCCGCTACGCTCCAGCGGTCGGCTTAGCTCTACGTTATCTGCCAAAATCCCTGTGCCAAAGCTCAGGTATTTTGGCACAAGTCCGCTCCCCGAAAAGTTGACGGTAATACTCAGTTGAACGGGCGGGTTCACGAGGCGGGAAATTGTGCTTCCGCCCTGCCGCTTTTGGCATAAGGGACCGTTATCCGCAAAAGTGGGCAATGATGCATAACACCCGGTTTCCAAGAATAGGCGTCAAGAATGACGTATATTCCACGTTAGGCTCTTACAGGAGAAAATCATGTCAATTGATAAAGTAATAGAAATTCTTGATAAACACAGCGAAGTAATGGAGTCATATGTCTTGTTGAGAGAAATAAAGTTATTTCTCAATGTTGACCACGAGCATTTTCATCCTGAAATTAGAATAAAAATTTACGAAAGCTCTGCTCTTCGTGTTCCTTACCATTTTAGCGTGAGCCATCATGTTAAAACGCCTACACAAGCAGGACCATATATGCCATCAAAAACATGGGCAGAATCAGAAGAAGAGGCTATCCGCCAAGCAATATCTACAACAACAAGTTATATTAAATCGGCAATTGCCGCAGGGCATGAACCATCAGAGTCTTGGTTGATACCTGATGAGGATTTTTAAGTTTTTGCCAGCTTGGACTCGAAAAGGTTTTTTGAATAGTTGAGCCGAAAACTCCTGCTCTCCGTAGTAGGCCTAACAAATCATTCAAGTGGGACGTGGATTCAAGGGCATTTCTCCGAACCTGCTTCGGAGCGCCGCGCCCCTTAATTCAATCGTTAGGCTTGCAAATCCCATCAACATTTTTGCTATCTACAAAAATGATTAACGAAACTGATGCTACCTGGGGTGTGTTTATCTCTTATAGCCGCATGGATCGAAATATTGTTGCGCCAATAACTGACCTTATGCGCATAACAGGGGCCAAAGTGTTTCGAGATGAGGACTCTATACTACCAGGTAAGAAATGGAAAATAATAATCACTGAATCATTGAACTCAGCAAGAACAGTAGTAGTTTTTTGGTGTGGGCATTCAGCCCAATCAGATGCCGTAAAGTTTGAATATAAAACAGCCATTGAGCTTAACAAGGACGTAGTTCCAATATTATTGGATGAAACAGTGCTTTCTGATGAACTACGAGAATATCAGTGGATTGATTTTAGGTCTTTTACTACTTTAAGAGAAAATCATTGCAATGTCTTGTCTATTGGTGATGCTGCCTCAGCAGTAGGTGCAGGTGCAGTTGCCGGACTATCCGCAGGGACCGCAGCAGGAATCGGAATCGCTGCCGGTGCTGCTGTAGTAATTGCAGCAGCACCGGTGGTATTACCAATTGCGCTAATAGGTGGTTTGGTTGGTGCTGGAATAGCTTTATTGAAAAAAGATAGCAATAAACAAGCACCCCTTGAGCCTAGCATTACTTATCCTAAGTTAACAAAAGATGAAGAAGATAAAATTATCGCGGTGCTTACAAAAAGGATTTTAAGTTTCGCGTGAAAGCTCGCATAAGTTGAACTGAGAAACACCCCTAATATTTACGACCAACAAGCTGGTAACGAACCGTTCCAGCGCACCCGCACCACGAAGTGGCTTCGTGTTTTCTAGTTCCGTGGGGTGGCGCGGGGCGCTGATCGTGGGCGTTAGCTGACAAAATACCTGGGTCAGAAATCAAGATTTTTGACGCAAGAGGGGCGTTGGGCAGTGGAAGATATGCTATCGTCCTGTCCAACTCTGGGAGAGTGGGAACAGTCTGGAAGCCGATCCGAGTTTGGCGCACACTTTCGACGATCGGACAGAATGGTTTTTCTTGCAATCCATTCGTTGAACACTTGCCCATTCCATGGGAAGATTCGACTCGCCTAGATTCCCGCCATTATAAGAAATATACTTGGTTTCTACATCTATCTAACGTTATATCTTGTAGACCTCGTCACTTACCATTTTAAAAGTTAAAAAAATAACAAATTTATGGGATCACAAAAAGCCTGGATAGATAATTTAGATAATCCAATTGTATTAATTGGATTTATTGTTTTTATATTATCTGGAGTAATTGTATCAAAGATAAAAAACAGTAAACAGCAAACAAAAGGGTATAATAGCCCAATAATTAATAGTAATGGAAGTGTAAACTATTCAATAGATAAATCAAAAAACAACAAAAATTTATGAGCTTAGATAAAAAGACAGATGGACATAATAGCCCTATTATTGATGCAAAAAATGTTAGTATTAAACAAGGCATATCTCCTGACCTAGTAGACAAGTGGATGCTATTTGGTGAGGAAAAATATCAAGAATTATTAAAAAAATATAAAGAGCTAGAGAACAAGCTAGCGGATAAAACAGGTGATAACGCTGAAAATGCCAAATTAAAATTGATAAGTGGTGATTTATATGGTGCGGAACAGTTACTTAAAATTTTCAACGTCCCAATTCCGCGTAATTTATTTTTTACAGGGCGCAGTGATATTTTAGAAAAGCTACGTGAAGCTTTACAAAATGAAAATAAAATTGCGATAACACCATCAAAAAGAGCTACCGCATTAAGTGGTTTAGGTGGTGTTGGTAAAACTCAAACCGTCGCTGAGTATGCGTATCGCTACAAAGATGAATACTCTGCGGTGCTATGGGTTTTAGCCGATGGCAAAGATTTATTACTCAATAGTTTCGCGCAGCTTTCTGGATTGTTAGGTTTTAAAGGAGAAAAGCAAAATGACCAAATTCTTGCTGTGCAATCTTGGCTACGCAATAATAACGGTTGGCTATTAATTTTTGATAATGCCGAAACGTTGGACTTGCTGACCGCAGCAAAAGAGCTATTACCGACCAGTGCGGAAGGTCATGTTCTATTCACCACTCGTGCCCAAGCTACGGGTGGTTTAGCTTCAGTCATAGTGGATTGTTTTGATAATGACACAGGCGCAGTATTTTTATTGCGGCGATCAAAATGGGTAGCAATTGATTTAACGACATTGGAAAAAGTACGTCCTAGTGTGTCAGATAAGGATTGGCAAGTGGCAACGGAGTTAGTGTATGAATTAGGCGGTTTGGCATTGGCGATAGACCACGCAGGTGCGTATATTGAGCAAACAGAATGTGGTTTGGATGGTTATTTAAGGCGTTATCGTAATAATTCCGCCATGATGTTGAAAGATTGTGATTATGTGCAACGCGGAAACGATTATCCAAATTCAGTTTATAGAACTTTCTTATTGGCACTTGAAAAAGTTAAAAAGCGCAGTTTGTTGGCTAACGAAATCTTGCTAGATAGTGCATTATTTCATCCAGATGGCATATCAGAGAAATTATATACTGATTATAATTTTACAGAGCTAGATAAAGCATTAGCTACACTAAAAGATTATTCGCTGATTCAGCGTGTTCCTGAAAAGCACTTGTTTACGGTACATCGATTAGTGCAAGTTGTAATTCGGGATGTATGTGATGGATAGGGAAACGACATGGCGGGAACGAGCTGAAAAATTAGTTAACCGAGTAAATCTAGCCTTTCCAAATCCTGAATTTGAGAACTGGGATTTATGTGAAGAATTACTATTAAGTGCGACTAGTATTTGTGAGCAAATCCAGCATTTTTCTATTAATATAGAAATTGCATCAAAATTACTACATAGGGTGGCTTTTTACCTTACCGAGAAGGGTGAATACATAAAGAGCGAGTCACTATACTTAGAAAGTATAGACATAAAAGAAAAACAGCACTATTATACAGATATTTCAGTATCAATAAGCAATTTAGCAGGACTTTACCTTGCTAAAGGAAAATATAATTTAGTTGAACCTTTGTTTCAAAGAAGCATAATGCTTGATGAAAAATATTTAGGAGAAAATCATTATTATACTACTCCAAGTCTACTCGGGTTGGCTGAACTTTATCGCACTCAAGGCAAATACGAAAAAGCTATGCTCCTCTTACAAAAGAGCCTAGCAATTATTGAAAACTCATTAGGTCAAAATCACCCACAATTTGCTCAATGTTTAAACAATCAGGCAGGAATTTACCATGATCAAGGTAAGTACTCACAAGCTGAAGAATTGTATAAACAAAGCATTAAAATACGAGAAAAAATTTTTAAAGAAAATCACCCTAAAATTGCAGAAACATTATACAACTTAGGGGTTCTATATCGAGAAAAAAATAAATTTAAACAAGCTGAATATTTATTAGAAAGAAGCTTTGTAATTCTTGAAAACTCATTAGGAAAAACTCATCCACGGATTGGAGGGCTTTTATATAATTTAGCTGAACTTTATGATGTACAAGGCAAATATGAGCAAGCCGAAAGTTCATATCAAAAAAGTTTGTCAATTCTTGAGAAAGCTTTAGGTAAAGACCATATTGAGGTTGCTGTTTGCTTGCATGGCTTAGCAATATTTTTCCAAATGCAAAAGGAGCATGAACAAGCCTTACCATTATATCAAAGAAGCCTGTCAATATTAGAGTCAACATTAGGAGAAAATCATAAAAACACAAAACGAGTTAGACTAAATTATAAATTCTTTTTAATAATAAGAAATACTAAAAATATAACAAACCAAGCGATCAGACTGGTTAAGTCTTTTCTGTAAAAAAATATCTATTTACTAACAAGCTACTTTTAGAAAAATCCATCCACGTTGTCAAATCTACAAAGTATACAGCGTTTTGTAATTGAAAAAATTTATTTTTTAAACTGAACAACCACCAGCTAAAAGCTGGTGGGTTCGCGCCGGGCACAGAGGACTAAAAGTCCACCCACACGCGCCCGGCGCCAAATGCGGGAGAAAGACACGCGAGCGTTCCCGGACACTCTAGGCGATCCCTGTCCCCCAAGACGCGAGGCTGAAAGCTGACCGGCTAAAGCCGGTGGTTTTAACCCCGAGCATGGAAATAAATCAAGGCCAAAACTGGGAATGGAGCGGCGAGCCATCCTCAGAAGTCGCTGTTCGGCGTAAGCCCGCCGGTTTCATAGTCCTTGAAGGCGAAATTCTTAGACTTGACGAATTTTTGGGATTCCCGGTCGAAAAGGGCGTATCCGATGGCTTTGCGTTTGGCCTCGAAAATGGCCTCGTTCGCCTCGGCCTCGGTGTCGTATTCCTTCGACCACCTGGCTTCCTTTTCCCTTTCTTCCCTCCTGACGAATATAACTACGAACTTTTTCATAGCCGTATGTTGAATGGTTATTGCCGTGCGCCAGCCGTCGGCCTGGCCGCGATTTCCGAAGCAAAGCTTGCTGGCCCGACGAGGTTATGGAAATCCCGGTCGAGGATGGCGCAATCCGTCGCCCCGCCATTCTCAAAACTGTCGCGGATGTCGGGCCAGGCTTCGGCCCAAGTGGGATATTCAGCCGAGACCACGGTTTTCCTTTCCCCATCCTCCTTGATGAACACCACAAGAAACCTTCTTCTTCTCATATGTCTGGTATAATAGTTATATCGTTTCGAGTATTGCACGGGCAGGATGAAATTTTCATCAAATATTTCTAAAATATATATCAAATCCGCCAGCGTGTGGCGTTTCGGTATGAATAATCACCTATGGGCAAGAATAAAAACCGCTCTGTGAAAGGCTGTCCCGGCCTTTCAAGGAAGGATTATGAGAAGGCCAGGAAGCGCGGGCTTCGGCGGCTGAGGCGGGGCTTTTCCCCGGTCGTCGGAAAGGACAACCTACGAGAAGCGGTAAAGGCTAGCCTCGGGGCCGTTTGACGGTTTCCTCTGGCTGGGATATACCGACCGATAGCGGCGCGGCAAGCCTTGCGAACGACCCAATGATGAAAACCGCCACCAGGGCGGTTTTTTCTTTCCTGTCTTTCTTATTTTGTGCAATACAAAAACGGCTCCCCGCGCCCAAACGGGGACGGACGCTCGGGATGTTCACTCGAACAGGTCGGCGTGGGTTCCGGCCAGGAAAAGAAAAGCCCGTGGGCCGCATTGGACGCACGGGCGTTGAGCGGATCAGTACTCGTCCGGCAAAAGGAACGTCGTCACGCTCCTATCCCATTCAGTGATGATCCACAGGCAGTTGTTGCCGTAGCAGGGCTTCCCCGGATCGATGGGATAGGCCGAGAGGATGCGGCTGCCGTGTTCAAGCGCCGCGTCGTTGCTCTGGGCGTCCTCGGGGCAGACGTGGCCCCAATCGCCGCCCAGGTGGCGAGTTAAGCACTGAAAAAGGTATTCGTCCGTACTGGCGTCTACGGCTCCCGGCGTGGCGACAACCTCACCGGGATGGAATAGGGGTGGCTTCGGGAGGCTGTCCGGCTCCCGGTCGGTTTCGATTTCGATAGGCATACTCATACCATTTTGCTAGTGGTTATATAAGTGGCTTTTAAATCAATTCAATTACCACAGTAGCACGCCTGTTTTTTCTGTCAAAACTGAGAGATTAATTTATATATGAACACGCCTACATACCAAAGTATCAGCGACGAGGATAAGCCTCCATTGAGTGAGTTGACGGCTAATGGCGTACCAGTGGAAGAGTTATTCCGAGAGGTATTGGAGGAATCGGCTTTCACGGTCGTCGTTTTGGACGAAGGGAATGCGTCGGTCAGGGCAGGGAAAGCGAAGCGCTGGCGCAAAAGGAAGACGGATACGAGCCATATAAGGAAAACGCACGGGATACAGGAGTAAGGCAAGCCTGCTTTTCCTGTCAAAAGAGACGCTGCCAGTCCTTCCCGAATTCCTTAATGCGGGGTATGTCTCGGTGAGGACGGGCGCGTTTACCCCTCGCCGTCTTTTTCGAGGTCATCAAAGAGTTCCTGGGCCGTGGCGAATTTCGGGAGGACGTCCGAACGGGCCTCTTCCATCGCCGCCTGAGTGACAGCGTTGGGCGCTTCGGCGGGGCCGAGCAAGGTTTTTTCCGCCGTGGCGAGAGGCAGGAAGAGCGTCTTCGGCTGGTTGGCGAAGGCTTGGAAGCCGTGGTGGCGATAGAAAGCCGCCGCCCGTTCGTTCTTGGCGTCAACCAACAAGGCGAAAGCGGCGGGAGCGGCGCTCAGGGATTTCAAGGCGGCGTCGGCCAAGAGGGACGCTCCCAGGCCGCGCCCCTGAAAACGATGATCGACAGCAAGCCGACCGATGCGGACGGCGGGCATGGTCGGGTAGCGCGGCAAGCGCCTGGCTTCTTCGGGGGGAAGGTCGGCGATCGGGATGCTGGCCGAAGCGAGGGTGTAGTAACCCGCCACTTGGCGCGTTTCGGCTTCGACGGCCACGAAGCAATTGGCGACACGGCGGCGGATGTCCTGGGTAACCTGGGTTCGGAAATACCGGTCCAGCGCCGCCTCCCCGCTGGCGAACGTCGCCCGGTCAATCTGCCCGCCGAGCGGTTCGATGCGGAACGGCGCGGTCACTCGCCGCCAAACAGTTCGTGGTGCCTCGCGAAGGCGCGGCGGAGCGCCGGGGTCGGCTCGGGCGGGTTAAGGATGGCCTCGACGAAACGGCGCTGGTCCTCGACCGAGAGGCGGATGATTTCCGTTTCCTCGATGGTCCGGCGGGCCGCGTCATGGGCGGCGGACACCACGAAATCGCTGACGCTTCGGCCTTGGATTTCGGCGGCACGCTTCACCACGTTGAGCATGTCCGGCGCGATGCGGGCCTCAAGGCGGGCGGTGCGCTGTGTGGGCTGGGTCATGGGAGCCTCTGTTTTCCCTAGGTTGACTTCCATTGTACGACATAAATCCGTACATCGCGTGATGTGGCGGGCGGCGTCATGAATCCTGGCCGCTCCGCCCGGACGGCCTTTCCGCCTGCGGGAAAGCGGGTGTATATTCTGACAGCCGTATCTCGGAAGGGACGGCTTAGCTTTTTCCTTTGCGGCTCTCCTGTCGATGTTCGGCCAGGATGCGGGATATGGTCGCCTCGGAGACCTTGAAGGACCGGGCCGCGTCCGCCGCCTTCTGTTCGCCGGAGTCCACCAACCTGACGATGAGCGCCCGCTGTGCGGGGGTGAGCTTGTGGCGGCGTCCGCCCTTCCGCCCTTGGGACTGGGCGTATTCGAGACCCTGCCGGGTCCGCTCCCGGATCATGGCCCGCTCGAACTCGGCGAAGCTACCGAGCATCTGGGTCAGCATCCGCCCGGCGGGGGAACGGGTCTCTATATGCTCCGTCAGGCTCTCGAAGGTCGCCCCAGCCCCCTCGATCCGTTCCAGGAGGGCAATAAGGTCTTTCAATGACCGGCTGAGGCGGTCGAGCTTCCAGACAACGAGGATGTCGCCGGGACGCAAATGATCGAGGAGGCGGTGAAGTTCGGGCCGGTCCCAGCGTCCGCCGGACGCTTCCTCGGTGTAGACGCGCTCGCAACCCGCGGCCTTGAGCGCTTCGACCTGGGCTTGTACTTCCTGGGAGTCGCCGCGGGAGACGCGGGCATAGCCGATACGCATAAAATTCTTTCATAAACCGCTTACATTACTCCTTCATTTTGCAAGAGGTTTGTGAAAGCGTCAAACCCGCATGGCTGCTAGGGTGGGGAAATCCTTTCACAAATGGCCGTTTGTGAAATAAATTTCCAATACCAATACCTATCGAACGGCAAAGCACTTATATCCTCTCGGCCTATCTCATCGACCCGGCTAAGCTCTGCGCTGGTGTTCTAACCTTTAGAATTTGGTATTTATCCAGCAATAGCAATGATTCGAGATTCTGGATGGCAATATACGCCCAAGGTAAGGGCATCATATGTATTAAAAAACGTTTCAAATATGAAACGATGCTGACTTCCATTATCATCATCAAGAATTAACTCGGCTTTTCCTAGCGAGCCACCCCGTTGACTTCCGCAATATCCACTAACAGAATCAAATAATTCCGTTTCCGATAACTTAGAGAAACGTTTTGCAAAAGCTGGAGACTGTATAAAATGTCTACAAGGTTTGTCGTAGTCAAAAGTCTCTGGGCGACGCATTATATGTGGATGATCTGTAATTAGGCCCACTATTGGTAACTCAACTCCAACCGTTTCTATAAAACGGTAGAGTGTAGTGGAAATCGTGTTGCCAAAAATATTATGAAGGCGATTAATAGAATTAATTGTTGGTTCTACAGAACACGCTTCCATTAAGAAGCGGTCACGGAGGAATAATAACTGCCCTGCTGCGTAGTTTGCCTCCGCTTCGATATGTTCATGGCAATTATGGGAAAGGGTAATTATATTATCACCTAGCATCATCTCATCATGCCACGGAATTAAGCTATGGCCTATCTCATGAGCTTCGTTCCAGCGGTGCTTTTTCTCAGGTAGGCTGGCGTCGAGAAGTATCCGCTTCCTATCAGGGATGTAAAGCGCTTTCAAAGAAAATTTTTGAATTGCCTCGATAAGGAGGGTGGGACGCTGGTAAACCTGAATAGTCGCGATACGAATTCGACTAATTGTTTCCTGGATGACACTAGGATCGTCAGCCTTATAAAAAGCCCGGTCGAGTTTGAGAAGTTCCCTGACGTCTTCTAAACGCAACGGGGGCTCAGGATTACCGAGCCCCCGCAAAACGCGATCAATGCGATTATTGATATCCTGAGCAGTTTTTGCGGTCAGCAGCAGATTTTTCGCCACGGATATACCAATTCCTCATGGTTTTTGTTCGCTAAGCACCGCCACAAAGGTCTCAAGCGCAGCACGTTCTTCCGGTGAAAGTGCGGCAACCGGTTCAGAGCGTGCGGCAAATCGAAATGCCTCTTCAATGATTCGGCTGTCTTTCGGCACAGTCAACCCAGCGACCTGTAAAAGTTTACCACGAGGAACCTGAAAGTAATTCGCAAGTTGGTAAACCGTGCGAGGCTGTGGCTTGTAGCGTGTATCATCCTCGATTTCCACCAGCTCGGCAATATCAACATCGGCGTCTTCCGCTAACTTTTCGACTGTCAATCCATGATTTCGTCGCATCAACCGAACAAATCGACTAAACGCAATGGTAGGTTCTTCTAAATTCTCCATTGGAGATGGAGTTTCACTATCAAAAATGGAATTCAGCGCGTAGCGGCCTACACCGATATCAGAGTCAGCCTCAAGCTGCGCCATCCTCAAACACCATTCTCTTGTAACATCTATTTTCATAATTGGTTCCCTTTCTCAATGAAGGCAACCGCCTGTTCAGGCGTCATTTCAAAATATCGCAAACCATAGTAGCCAGCATCAACACCCAAATCTGTCATATTACAGGTATCAGCATAAAATTCATCAGCTTGCGGTAAAGAATGCAGACCAATCCGGCCCTTAAAGCTTTCATTCTTGCTGAGTTCGATGGCCGCTCTTATAAGTATAGAGCCTACTCCACGATACCGTGGTGGATCGAATAGCTCTTTTCTATTCCAAGGCGCGTTTTCGAGGTATTCAATATAAACGATATGTTTGTTTTTTTGGGACTCAATACGACAGCGTTTTTTTGCCGTATCAACAATCATCATCCCTTGGGTCAAACCACCTCCGACAACACTAAAACCCTGGCAGGCTAACAGCCCCTGCAAGTGATCTGCTTTTTTGTCACGCCAATTCCAATGGCGGGATTGAGGCCAGGATCGTCGATCAACACCCGCCCGTTTCAGCCTTTGTATAGACTTGGATAGTTCTGGACCCCATTCCCCCTCCCAGTCAGAGATTTGCTGCTCAGTAATAGCATCCCATAATTCAGCTTCTTCAGGTTCTCTCTTCTCAACATTAAAGAGATAAATCGGACTAACGGTGGCAGTCATAGCATCATTACCTCGGTCTTTTCTTTGGACCCGTCATCCTCGAAAAATAATTTATCCCCCTTCTCTATGCGAGCTTCAACCATTTGATAAAGGCGTAATGCTTGGCGCAAGACCGCAGTTTTACTAAGGTCTTTTTTCACGCACATCTCCTCCAATGCCCGCATTTCGGCATCTGTCAGGTTGAGCGTCATCGTTTTCTTTGTGGCGGTCATACGAACTCCTCCCAGCGGACATTAATCATATAGCCGATGTCAACGGTGTCAAGTTGTTTTTTAGCTTAAAAATAGCTATTGACTAGCTAAAAAGTAGCTACTTATAATTGCCGCACAGCCGGACAGTCCGGCGACTACTTGACGGTGAAAATCATGACAGACGTAAGAAACGCAACTTTTGAAGATGTTCAGGAAGCAGCTCTGGCTGGGTGTTCAATACACCAGCATGACCTGCATGAGGTGCTGATAGGAAACGAAAAGCTGGAATTCCACTCGGCAGTAATCGACGATCCTGTCCCAACCGGCGCACAAATCCTGGAGGTGGCCCACGCCCGGCCAGCGGATGAGCATCTGGTCTTCCAGGTTCTCAACAGCGGGCTTCTGGAAGAACTGCGCCCCGACGAAACGACAGACCTGCGGACCAAAGGCGTCGAAAAATTCCTCGTCTTTCGTAACGACCGCTCGTTCCGCTTCGAGTTGGACGGGCGCATGTTTGAATGGGGCGGAAACTTGATCTCGGGGTTGACGCTAAAAAAGCTCGCCGGGGTTGACCCGAAAGACTACGGGGTCTGGCTGGAAGTGCGCGGCGCTGGCGAGGATCGCCCCATTGCCGACAAGGATTTGGTGGACCTGTCCGCTCCGGGAACCGAGCGGTTCTTTACCGGGATCGTCCAGACGACCGAAGGACTGGGGACGCCCGTGCTTCCTGCAAAGTGCCGCCGCTATCTGACGGATCGCGGCATGAAATTCGAGGAAGTAGGAGAGGGCGGACAACACGCCGTCATCCTGCGCGGCTTCGCGCTGCCTATTGGCCGCTTCGACGCTGGAACGGCTGACATCCTCATCTACCTGCCAGGCGGGTATCCCGACAATCCGCCGGACATGTTTTATTGCCAGCCCTGGTTGAAGCTGGTCCCGGCGAACCGTTATCCGCGAGCCGCCGATCAGCCGCTCGTATTCAGGGGCCAGCCCTGGCAGCGCTGGTCCCGCCACAACACGACCTGGCGACCGGGCGTGGATGGAATCTGGACGATGGTGAAGCGGGTCGAAAACGCGCTTCTGGAGGCAGCCTCATGACATGCATCGACCTGACCTTCCAGGAAAACCATCTTCAAACCCTGCGCGGCCTCGTGTTGCGCGAGGACGGCGTAGAGGCTGCGGCCTATATCCTGTGCGGCGAAAGCCGGATAGAGAGCGATCCATGGGAGCGCCGCGCCAGGCGGCGCTTGTCCTCTTACGAAGTGGTGCCCATCCCGCCGGAAGATGCTGTCTCGGCCAGCGACCGGCATATCACCTGGAATACGGCGTCCTTCGTGCGCCTGCTCAAGCGGGCGAAAGAAGAGGGTTTGGTCGCTGGCATCGTTCACGCCCATCCTGGCGGACCGCCCCGTTTCTCCGACCAGGACGACCGCAACGAGCGCGAACTCGTCCGCCTAGCGCTGAACCGCAATGGCGACGGGGCCTCTCTCGTCAGCGTGCTGCTGACCGGCGCGGGCGAAGTCCGCGCCCGGCTGTGGCCGGACTTGCACGCACCGCTGGATGCCGAAAGCATCCGGGCGATTGGCCAAAAGCTGGCTTTTTATGATCCGGCACTACCGATGCGCGGAGATGACGTGTTCGCCAGGCAGGCACTGGCTTTCGGGCCGGAACTGAACGCCCGCCTCAAAGGTATGCGAATCGGCATCGTAGGTTGCGGCGGCACCGGGAGCGCCACTGCCTTGCTGCTGGCCCGGCTCGGAGCCGGACAGCTTGTGCTGTTCGATGACGATATCGTTGAAACTACCAATCTCAACCGGCTGCACGGAGCGCGGCGGGCGGATGCCGATTCGATGCGCCCTAAGGTCGATGTCGTGGCACGCGAGATCGCGGAAATGGGGATCGGGACGCGGGTCGTACCGATGCGCGGATGGATAGGCAATCCGGCCTTCCGCGACGCGCTCAAGTCCTGCGACGTGATTTTCGGCTGCACCGACGACCATGATGGCCGTCTGCTGCTGAACCGGATGGCCTATTTCTACCTGATCCCGGTGCTGGATATGGGCCTGGCGATTGAGCCGCAGCCTGGGGGCGAAGGAATGCGGGAGCTGAGCGGTCGTGTCACGGTACTGACTCCGGGTGCCCCCTGCCTCCTGTGTCGGCATATCGTGGACCCGGTGGCGGCGCGGGACGAGGACTTGAAGCGGCACAACCCAGAGGAGCATGAGCGCCGCAAACGGGAAGCCTACGTTCGCGGGGCGGGGAATCCGGCCCCGGCCGTGGTGACCTTTACCACGGCCACGGCCTGCCTGGCTGTGGATGAGTTGATCCAGGGGCTGACCGGATTCCGGGGACCGGAAGGCTGGGTCTGGCAACGGACCCGCCGGTTCGACCTGATGCAAGATCGAAGGCCGGGCGCGATCCAGGAGCCTTGTTGTCCGATCTGCTCGGAAACCGGCTATTGGGGCCGGGCCGATGTCCAACCGTTCCTTGACCGTGCGGGGTGAAGACATGTGGATCGAATGGCTCCGGTGGCTGCTAGTCAGCGTAGGGGCAATACGGCGTCCCGATCTGGTCGGACGCCTTATGGATCGCCACCCCAAGCCGGATGAATTGCCGCCCGGCTTGCTGGTGGTCGTGAAGGACGGTGGCTATCTGAAATGGGCCTGTTTCCGCTGTCCGGGTGGCTGCGGTGAGAAACTGCAACTTTCGCTGAACCCATCCAGACGGCCCCGCTGGACGGTCGGGCTGGATTGGTTGCGACGCCCGACCCTGACCCCATCGGTCCACCAGTTCAACGCCTGCCGCTGCCACTTCGTCCTCAAGAACGGGATCGTCAACTGGTGCCGGGATAGCGGGAGGCGAGGAGCCTGATTATCGAAACTTGGTTTATTGGTTGCCTCAAATCCTGCTTTTTTTAAAACTGCCAATAGCCCATTTACCAAAAACAGCAATCAACACTACCTAAGGAGCCAAAAATGGCAAAAAACACGGGCGATGGTTATCGCAAAGGTTCAGTAACGGATAGAACCCAAACCCATAATCCCAAAACGGATTCCTGGGTAAAACGTAACGCGACTACGGGGAAATTCATGGATCAGAAATCGGATGGAACCCCGTTTAAAGGGGTGGCCAAGGAGAAAGATGGTCGCCGAAATTAGCTAGCAAGACTTTAATCCTAAAGCTACAACCTCTTTGTAGCTTAGAATAAGCGCCGCTTGAAGCGGCGTTTTTTATCACTATAAATCAGCCATTAAAATTCCAACCAATATGCGCCATATATGACCAATTTGAATTGGTATTTGACAAGCTGGACGTATACTGCCATATTTGTATTGTACAATACAATAAGGTGGAAATATGAAACCGACACAGGAAACCTACACGGCCTTGCAATCCGCCTATGAGTTCTTTAACCGGGAATTATTCGGCGGGGCTTTGCCGGAATGCCTTATCACCCTCACCCGCAAGGAAAAGCGCGTGTACGGGTATTTTTGGGGGCAACGCTTCGAGGAAATCGGGGGAACGCAAAAAACCGATGAAATCGCCATGAACCCCCAACACTTCAAGAGCCGATCCGTCGCACAGGCGCTTTCGACGCTGGTACATGAGATGTGCCATCAGTGGCAAGCGCACCACGGCACGCCTTCCCGTTCGGCTTACCATAACCGCGAATGGGCGGACAAAATGGAAAGCCTCGGCCTGATGCCTTCGGACACGGGGCAACCGGGCGGGAAGAGAACCGGCCAGAAGGTAAGCCATTACATCATCCCTGGCGGCTTGTTTGAGCGGGTGTGTGCGGTGATCCTCTCGGACGGCTTCAAGCTGGCCTGGGGGGAGATCGTGGCTGAAGTCGAAGGCGACGAAGGAAGCGGCAAGGGCAGGACCACGCGGGCCAAGTTCACTTGCCCGGATTGCAGGGCGAACGCCTGGGGCAAACCGGATTTAAACCTTGTTTGCGGGGATTGCATGGTGCCGATGGTGGCGGAATAAGTCTTGATCGGAAAGAAACTCCTTCCGGCGTATCTATGCCCGTGTTCTACATGCACGGGCATTTTCTTTTTATGGCTCCAAATATATTTTTGTAACCCGCCAGGGTTGCGAAAAATATGTTTGGACACGCGGCGGCTACCGTGGCCGATTGGAGCGCCGAACCTCTCCCGCCGCGTAATTGCTCCGGGCGTATAATTTGACGGAAAAGGATATAGTTGCTATCAATGAGGTATGTCTACTTTTGTAGATGAAATGGCGAACAGAATATAACACTTCCCGTCCGTTAGACCGGTTGCATAGTGTGAAAGGTCGCCGAAAAGGCGGACTTGTCGGGCGACAATATGCCGTGTGAGAAAACCGCTTCGGCGGTTTTCTTTTTGATTGCCTCAAGAAGAAGCCAAAGCGCCCGCTCCGTTTTAATATCTTTGGTTTTCAGGTATACAACCAATGTGGTTCTTTTAACTGGTTTTGCCCTTCGTTTCCAGCGTTGCTAAACCATAGTATTTCGCTGGTTTTAAAACATTGGAATTCGGAGGTTAAAACCATGGATAAAGAAACGGAAAAAGGCGCGGACTGGCTGGATTTCAAGGAAATCAAGGCCAGGGCGGAGGTGAGGCCGGTACTCGGGCACTTCGGGATACTGGAACACCTGGAAGAGCGCGGGCCGGAACTGGTCGGATGGTGCCCACTGGGCAGGGAACACGGGAAGCAGGACAGCTTCTCGTTCAATGTCGAGAAGCGCTCCTTCCAGTGCTTCGCCTGCAAGGCTCGCGGGTCGGTCCTGGATTTCGTCGCCAAGTACGGGGACATATCCCTGAGGGACGCGGCGAAGACGGTCATGGGGATACTCGACGAGGAGCCGGAAAGCGCCGAAGCGGAACCCGAAGGCAGGCCCTACGGGAAGGCGGGCCGGGGGATGCGGAAACCCGCTGCCAGGAGGCCGGGAGTGCGGCGCGGATCGAAGCGGGAACGACCGAATGAACCGAACAGGGAGACGGGCGGTCTGCCGTTCTTCACCTGGTCCCACGCGGAATCCCTGGTACGGGAGAGTATGCTGGACCCGGCACGGCTGGTGGTCATAGACGCCGACGCCCTGGAAACCTTCCTCAAGGTGACAGCCCGGCCTTCCGAAGAAACGGCGTAGGGAAAAGCCGGAAGCGGCCAAGGGCCAGACAAGCCCCGTCCTCTGAAATGGAGGCGGGGCTTTTTATGTGGATCGCGGCGCGGAATGAAAAACCGCCCTTTCGGGCGGTTTCCCTGTCCACCGACGCACGCGGCGAGACGCGCCGGCTGCGTCTATCGTTGACCGCTGCGCCCGGCAACCGGAACGCCGTACCCATGCTCATGGAGGCCGTGTGTGTGGCCGTGGGTTGGGCGGGAGGTGGACTCATCCAAATACATCGGCAAAATGGCAAGACTGTCATGGCGAAAACCGAATGATCAGCATAACCCATATTCAAAGCCATTTATTACCGATAAATATCCCGCTTAATTAATAATTATCGGGTCGGAAACAATCTTCTCTACTGGCAGGGTTTTCCTTTCTTTCGATTTCCCGCTTAAAAACGAAATGTTGACCGGTATGTAGGCAATGTTGCTTACTACGCTTTTACTTTCCATATCCATCTCATTTATGGGGATAAACACGTTAGTAATCGCCAGCGGGATTATGACGCCGCTGCCGGAACCCATATCGCCCAGAGCCACCTGCTCCTTCTTGGTTACGCTGAACGGCCCTCGTAAGGCGTCGTCCTCGGGATGGATGCCCATGAAGGACGCATCGTAGAGTTCCCTTACTTCCTTTAACTCCACGCGCTCCATATCCACCGCAACGTTTCCCGCCTGGCCCTTGCCGTTCTGCTTTAGGATAAGGCATACCACCCAAACATTCGGGGACTTGTACTTCTTGTGCTTGAACGCTTTTATGAACCCATGTAGAAAATAATCCGTCGTCCTCATCTTTCCATAATCGGGCCTGATGGCTGGATCGTCTTTTTCGATACGGAAAGCCACATCGTTTTTATGCACCGGGTATTGCAGAAGGGAAGCCGAGGGCAAGCTTTGGCTTGCCTCGCCGCCGGATGCGATGGCTTGGTAAAGCTCCAACCTGATGTCTATCAGCGTGGCTTCAAAGCTGGGCTCCCCAAGGTTACGCGCCTGGTTGTACGAGGATAACGAACTCCTTAGTGATTCCAGCGCCTGTGAGGATGGGAGCTTTTTATCGGTTCCCGGCGACGGGTAAAACACGCTGGTCAGGATTCCGACCGCCAACAGGCCAATCCCGACGGCTAGGATGATTCTGGAAAGGTTGGTTTTATCCGCCTCGGCCTGGCTTGCTTCATGTATACCGGCAGGTTTATCGATATTTCCATTCGTATCGTTTTGGTGTTCGTCATGCATGTCAGCACCATAGCCATATTGCGGACGAGCGGGCTCGCATCTTATCCCCTTTCCAGAAGCCCGCTCTCCAAACGGACAGGATCACGCATCTGCCGGATATTTTCCGATTTGACCGAGCCGTCCAAAGGGTCTGAAAAACCCAAGGTTTTTGGCAAGAAAACAGCCTTGGATGCCACATCCCACTCTTTGCCTTGGGACTCGTAAGGATATATCGTCACGAATAATGGGATAAGAACGCCTTGGTTGGTTTCAATCGGGTATGGGATGCTTATTTCCGATTGGCTATAAGCTTCTGCTTTTTCTTTAATTTGACGGATATAGTCGCCGGTAGCCTTGCCTTTTTCTTCGTTAACTCGAACTGTTCTGGATAGGGCCAGGCGCTCAAATGTTACTTTGACATCCTTTGCATCTCTTTTCCCCTTGTTCTTTAGCACTAAAAATGTTACGCGCTGCTCGCCGTCACCGTCTGGACTGGTGGATGGATTCAACGAAACCGGCTTGATAGCTATATTCTCGTCAACCACCTCGTTTGGAATCACGGGATAGTTCAAAAACAAGTTCTGTTTACGGTCCTGTCTTTTTTTCGAGTCCGACAGGCTTATGAACAAATCGTTGGAAAGCTCGGCATACTCTATGTCTATTTGCGGCGCTGATTCCCTTGCGGAATCCCTCAGCTTTTGCAGTTCAAGCTTTGTCTTCTCGTCACCGTCTTTCAGCTCTAGCGATTTACCGTAAAGGGTCGAAACCGTAAGAAAGATTCCAAGGATGCTCGCTATCAGGCCCAAGACTGTATTAAGGCGATCAGCGGTGGACGGGGGTTTCTTTTTTCCTTTAGGCGGCATGGCTGGCCCCATTCGTCGAAAAAGTTATCGCAAAGCTATCACACGGGTTGATTGTTATAAATTCCTAGCTCACGTAGAAGTCCAGATCGTCCTTGGGCCGTATGTGCCCGTCCTCGCCCCTCAGCGGCTCCTGGGGCGGGGGCTTCGGCCCGCTCCTGGGAGTTTTGGGGCTGTACCGCC
Organism: Methylomagnum ishizawai; assembly: GCF_019670005.1. Lineage (NCBI taxonomy): Bacteria > Pseudomonadati > Pseudomonadota > Gammaproteobacteria > Methylococcales > Methylococcaceae > Methylomagnum > Methylomagnum ishizawai. The sequence continues at coordinate 33,542 of NZ_AP019788.1, forward strand.
TCGGCCTGGCCGTGGTCCCGGTCGGCTCCGGCCCGGCTTCCGTTGCCGGTCGTGCTTGGGATTCCGCCTCCGTCCCTATGTTCACGTCCACTGTCGCCCCGTCCCCGCCTGACGCCTCCTCGGGCCTCTCGGGCGGCGGCAGTTCCGGCCTCCGGGCCACCCTGGCGCGGTTGTCCTCGATCAGCCGGGCGTGGGCCTCGGCGTCCATCCGGGGCAGGCGCTCCATGGCCCCGAGCGGCACGGCCAGCCGCACCGGCTGCGGGGTGTGGTGGCGGACGTAGCAGGCGAACTCGGTATGGCCCTGCCGCTCGCGCTTGCGCATCGATTGGACGAACTCGGCGGAGCAGTTCATCTCCTGGGCCAGCGCCAGGGCGTCGGCGTGGTTGACGCCGCCGACCAGCTTGACGCTCGTGCTGGCCTTGAGGGTGGCCCGCAGTTCGGTGTCGAGCTGGTTGAGGTGCTGGTGGGCCAGGGTCACACCCACCCGGAACTTGCGGCCCTGGTTGAGGAGTTCATCGGTCTTGCGGTCGAAGTACTCCTGGGCCTCGTCGATGTAGACGTGGTACGGCGTGCGCTCCCGCTCCGGCACGGCGGCGCGGGCCAGGGTGGCCTGGACGATGAGGGCGACGAAGAACCGCCCCAGGATCGAGGAGCCTTCGCTCTTGAGGAGGTCCTTGGCGGTGTTCACCACCACGACCTGGCCCGCCTGCATGGCCCCGAACATGTCCACGTTGTTCTTGGGATGGGCGAACATCCGCTCGAACGCGGGGTTGCCCAGCACGCCCAGGAGCCGGGTCACGATCTGCTGGCGGGTCTGGGAGTAGGCGTTGGTGAAGAACTGGGTCTCGAAGAACCGGCGGGGGATGCCGTCCAGCTTCTCGATGTACGGTTTGAATTTGGTCCCGTCCTCCACGAAGTCGTAGAAGGTGTAGATGGTCGGGTCGGGCATCACCAGCATGGCCCGCGCCAGGTTGGTGAACACCACGCCCTGCTTCTGGGTCAGTTCCGCGCCCAGGAGCGAGGAGAAGATGTAGGCGTACAGTTCCAGGACGCCGTGGAATATCTTCTCCCGCTCGACCTCGGAGAAGCCCTGGAAGCGGTCCAGGTCGTAATCGAACAGGTTCAGCCCGGCGGGGTGCTTGAGGTCGTTGGGGTCGATGATCGTCAGCCGCCCGGCCAGTTCGCCGCCCTCGGGGTCGAACAGGGAGAGCCGGGTGAGCCGGGCGATGAGGTCGCCCTGGCTGTCGATGAGCGCGAAGCCGAAGCGCTCCCGCCGCGCCCGGTCCAGGTCGGCCAGGATCAGGTGTTGCAGGGTCTGGGTCTTGCCGTGGCCGCTCCCGGCCACGACGTGGGTATGCTCGAAGCGGGCGGACTGCGGGATGGAAAACGGCAGGGAGGCCGCGAAGGCGGGGAGGAACGGCGTGCCCTTGAGGTAGGTTTCCAGGGTCTCGGCGGGGTCGAGCTTCTTCTTCCTGGCGTATTCCCTCGGCGTCAGTTCATCGGACACGGCGTCGAGGTTGTCCATCAGCCGGTCGCGCAGCCCCCGGAACAGGGACGTATGGCGGATGGCGTCGTCCAGGGTCCGCCCGACGATCCCCTCGACGAGGGCGGGCGCGTCCTCGACGCACGACAGGAGCGGCACCCGGAACGCGCCCTGGCCGCGCTCGGACGGCGGGGCCT
>NZ_AP019789.1 GCF_019670005.1 Methylomagnum ishizawai
GCGCAAGCTCATCGAGATGGGCCGGGAAATGATGGCGGCGGCTGCGCTGAAGAACGCCACACGCAAGCCGAAGGCCGAAGCGCCAGAGCCGGAAGAGCCGCCCACCGGACCCAAGACCGCCAACGATATCGCCGCCGAAGCGTTCTTCGCCTACGCCCACGACTTCCTGGGCGACCAACCCAAGCCCCAACCCGAGCCAGCACAGCGGGCCACAGCCAGCAATGATCCGACGCTAGACCTTGTGAAGCGGCTCATGGCGCAAGGGTTGAGCCAGATACAGGCCATCGACGAGGCGCTACGCATCCTCGGGGCCAAGCCCGACACCAGCTAGGCCGACCCGGCCCCCGGTTCCTCCCCTTCCCCCCCTGATTTTTTGAGCGCTGGCCCACCGGCGACGCCCCCCTATTCCCCGGCCTCCAGGTTGCCCCCGATTCCGTCCCGAGAACGCCCCGCCCACGCTGGCCAGCGCCGCCCAGGTTGCGCCATCGGTGCCGGTTCCGGCCCGGTTTTCGCGGATAAACCGAAATGAGACGCAATTATAAAATTAAGTGTCACGGAGCTTCCGGGCCGGTATCTAGATTGGAATTTAAGTGTCAGGCAAATATCCGTTAAGTGGTTGAGCTTATTCAGGCACAGGTAAATACATCAGGACTTAAAAGGAGGCTGCGCGGCCAATCCACCGGGGGGCTACCGCCCCCCAAACCCCCCGGTGCAGCGGGTACGGGTCGGCCCGCTCTCCAACCAAGGCGACCCCCGCAAGCGGCGTTCCGGTTTTTTAGAAAAAGGGGGCTTCAGGGCTATACGGAAAACCCCCCCGGAAACCGCCACCCCGGCCCCTTGATTTCCGGGGCTTCCAGAGGGCCGGTTTTGCTATACTGAAAACAGTAGTTTTCCGTATAACCCGGACAGGAGGAACCCCGCCATGCAGACCCCAACCAAGCGACCGCGCCGGGTCGCTTTCTACCTTCGGGTATCGACCGGCGAGCAGACCACCGAGAACCAGCGCCGGGAACTCGAAGCCGTCGCGGAACGGGCCGGGTGGACCCTGGCTGGGGTTTACGAGGACGCCGGGATTTCCGGGGCCAAGGGCCGGGACAAGCGGCCAGCGTTCAACCGGCTGCTACAGGACGCCAGCCGCCGCCAGTTCGATATCGTCGCGGCTTGGAGCGTGGACCGGCTAAGCCGCAGCTTGCAGCACTTGGTTTCGTTCCTGGAAGAAGTCCATCACCTGGGGATAGACCTGTATTTGCACCGGCAAGGCGTGGACACCACCACGCCAGCGGGCCGGGCCATGTTCCAGATGCTCGGGGTGTTTTCGGAGTTCGAGCGGGCCATGATCCGGGAGCGGGTACGCGCCGGGCTGGGCCGGGCCAGGGCGAACGGGGCGCGGTTGGGGAGGCCGAAGGTGGGGGCCGGGATCGAGGCCGCGATACGGGCCGATCTGGACGCCGGGCGCGGCATCCTCGCCACGGCCAAAAAGCATGGGGTGGGGACTTCGGTGGTGCAACGGGTTAAGGCGGTGATGGGAAGCTAGGCGATGGACGCGGCGGAGCCGACGACGGTCACAAGGTCGCGGTGGCCATTGGCCTTCGCCCGCAGGACGCAGAAGTCGGATTCCTCCGAATGGAAATCCCTATCACGCCATCCATCGCCATCAGGTAGACCACGCGAGCCGCTTTCTCGATAGCGCGAGGCAGATTTCAGTTTGAAACTTTGATAAAAAGCACTACTTCTATCGAACTCTAACCATAATCTTTCCAGAACGCGCAACGCATATGCCAGATTTAATAACAAAAGCTTCAACCCAGTGCGTTCCCCTATAAGTTGTAGATTCCCAGCGAACCCCTTTTTCTTCATCTGATTTATAAAAATCCCCACGTAGTTGCCTAGCATTGACGGCTTCTTGTCCAGTATTTGCCACTTGCCATTGAATTAAATATGGCTCTGGTACATTCGTGTTTGTCTTAAAATTGATAAAGATATTTTTGGGAACAGTCTTATCTTTTGTAAGAGGCCATAATAGTTTTTTTGGATTGCCATGTTTATTTTTAGAGTAGACACTAGCGGTTATATTTATATGGTAATTTTCAGTCTCATGAATTGGCCATTGAGGTTTCTTTACATGTTGTGTGTCTCCTAATATAGGTACAAGTGGAGCCTTATTAAGTGGTGATCCTATAGTGCTTATTCCAAGGCTATTTTTTATATTATTAGTGCCGATTCCACTTCCAAGAGATTCTTGAGCTATTACTAGACCTTCATCAATGGTTCTTGTTCTTGATATATTCGTGACATCACTCTCAACTTTCTTGAGCCACGCTATAAATGCTTCGCGACGTTCTGGATATTCATTCCATTTATCAGCGAAATTTTCACCATCGTCAACAGGATTTTGAACCCACCACTTGCCGTTTCTATTTTCAATAAAAACGGGCATATCCTTTGTAATGTCAATCAAAGCATCGAATATATCATCTTGATTTCTATAAGCTTTTGCAGCGAGTGTTGTGATTATTATAGATACTGGCCTAAGGTCTGGCTTTTTCTGAAAATGAATATCCCTATGTCTTTTCAATATTTGAATCGATCTCTGAAGGGGGGTTTTTATTCGCCATTCAGGAACTTGTTCAACACTCTCACTCAAAGCCTCAGCAGCTATTCTTCGTCTTTTCGTAAAAACAACTTCCATCCTTTTTTTGAACCATTCTGCATAGGCAATTGGATTGCTTTTTTGCCATCTGGTGAGTTCGGTGTCAGTAAGCAATATACCCGTAGGTAAACGATCTTGGTTAGGAATAGACGGAAGCACATCCATATGGAAGCTAGGCATTCCATCTTGTTGTGGATATTTAAGAGTCCAACATCGTCTTGATGATTTAATGATTTCTTTAAGATCGTCGCGAGTAATTAGTCGATCTCCTACTTTATCTTTTAATTCTTCCTGAGTAATACTTTCCTTGTTTATATCAAGCATACAAACTAAATCGATATCGTACTCACCTTGACGACCAATAGGCTGGACCACTGTTCCGAGACGGAAAGAACCTTGTGGGTAAATTTGTGGATTATGTTTTCTTAGTTCTGAATCATCAGATGCTAAATACTCACCAATTTCTTCATATTTTAATGTTGCTTCTTCATACGCATGATCTGGGATATCTAATTCATCAGCAATGTCTTGTAGAAATCTTGCTAGAGTTTCAGGAGTATCTAAAAGCATTTTATTTCCTATCTATCTATCTATCTATCTATTTATTTATTTACCTATAAATGGGAGTGTACTCTGGTGCTATATGACCAGAAAACTTTTCTTTAAAAGTTGGTGCAAACTTTCGACTATGGTACGCAGCTTTGCCTATTAAATCGCTGGTTTTGTGAATTCCATCTAAAGTAAACTCATTCGCTGCAACTTTTGGGTCTAATCTCTCAACATGATTTTCTCCAAGGAGGAATTTAACCTGGTTATTTACTCCTATGCTTTGACCACGCATGATTATATCGATAGCTGCGTTATTTCTTCCCCAGGCAAGGATTCCACCAGTATCAAGGCGATCAGGACGAGAATTAACGTCGTTAAATGTGCCAATGCTAAGGATGTGTATTGCTGACAGAGGGATTTCTAGAGGTCCACAGGCTTCAACGACAGCTACAAGACTAGGATTATTTGCCCATACGCCGCCATCGATAAGTCTCATGTTATCTATGTCTTTCACACATGGGAAAAATGTAGGGGCAGCACTTGTAGCTTTAGCAACTTTCCACGCAGGAACTTTATGATCGCGACGAAGCTTTTCATGGTGAGGTGTTCGGAAAATATAAATGTCATCTGCGGTAATATTATAAGTAGGAATTACAAGCCTTTTTGTGCTATCTCCAAATCTTTTTTCTTCTTTAAAGCAATGCTTAAGAGCTTTCTCTAGTGGTTTATCTGAGAATTTTCTGGAAAGCAAATGATTAAGCCAGTTAAAACCAAATTTTTTCTTAAAAATTGCTGGCCCTTGGCTAAAGTAAAATTCAACTATTTCCCGTGGCTTTAATCCTAAACCTAAGCCAATTGCAATAATACCGCCAGTTGATGTTCCTGCAATCAGGTCAAAATGGTTAATAATTGAAATATTTAAATCTTCTTCTATTGCTGCCAATAATGCAGCGGTAAAAATACCTTTAATTCCACCACCATCAAGAGATAAAATCTGAAATTTATCTGGTGTTTTTTTTTCGTTATGGTTTTCGGTAGTCATTGATATATATTGATTAACTAATCTTTAACAGAAAAAACTTTTACGGCTTCGTCGCCGTAGTGGTTTATGACTTTCACGGCGATCTTGCCGGTTTCGGGTTTCGGAAAGGGGCGGCTTTTAGTGCTGTAGAGGGCTTCCCAGGCGGCTTCGTCGATGTCGGCTTTCAGCGCCTTTCTCAGCTTTTCGTAGGGTTCGTCGCCGCCGGTAAAGTAGGCGTGGCGGACGAAGAAGCTTTCCCCGTTGTAGTTGGTGTCGATGAACCAGCAGGCGATATCGGCGGTGCTGTGGCTGCGGATTTGGCCGGTGGTCGGGTCGTAGATGTCCAGCCCCTTGATTTCGATTTGTAGCGTGCCGTCCTTCTGCGGGATCAGCTTGCCGGTTTTCGGGTCCACCGGCTGTATATCCGGTTCACCGAAAATCATGAACAGGTTGCCGCTGCCGGTCTTTTTCAGCAGGTCGTCGCCCATCGCGAGGTCCGGGTTCATCTTCACCGGCAGGATGACCAGCTTCCCGTAGCGCTTGGCTTCTTCGGTCACGGACGGATCGAAGGCGAAGCCGCACACCAGGAGCATATCGAAGCCCAGCCCTTGCACCGCTTCCTTCGAGGCTTCCTTGACCTGTGCCGCGCCCACCGTGCCGTGTTCCGGGCCGATGGATACCGCCACCCGCTTCACCGCGCCGTCCGCTTCGGTGTATTCGCCCTCGGCGTGCAGCCAGCGCCCGGCGTAGGGTTCCAGCCGGTCGAAGCGCAGCCGCTCGGCCTTCACGGTGTTCTGGACGCCCGCCTTCCTGAGATTGTCCAGGATCATGGTCGCGAAGTCGGCGGCGTTTTGTTTGGCTTGGGTTTCGGCGCGGGGCGGGGCCGCGCCGTCGTCGTCCACCGGCAAGACGCGGTGCGGGGACAGGGATTCGACCGTGAAGGGGCCGGTGACGCGGACGCGCTTCTTGTCCTCGTAGGGCTGGTCGTAGAGGGTTTCGGTATCGGCGTTGCGGGCTATCGAGGCGTCGATTTCCCGTTGCCGTTCGCGCCGCGCCGCCCACCATTGCCGGTGGATTTCGGCGTGGGCTTCCGGCCAGGGATCGGCGGGCCGCTCGGGCAGGGTGTCGAGTTTGTATTCCCGCTTGAGGTTGGAATTCAGGGCGTGCAGCGCCCCGGCGATGGCGATAGTGTCCGGCTCCGCCGCTTGGCGTAGTGTCTGGACACGGGCGAACAGCTTCCGCTCGCCATCGTCCCAAGGCGTTTCCGCCTCGCGGGGAATTTCCCATTCTTCCCAGGACTGCCCGCGTAGCTGGTTCAGTTCGGTGCGTAGCGGTTCAAGCTTCTCCTGCCATTTGGCGTGGATCGTGTCGATTTCCGGGTTATTGGCGATGGACTTCAAGGTGATGTGCGGCACCGTCTTGTAGACGAAGCCCTTCTTGATATCGCCGCCCGGTCGCGGCGCGTCCTGGGCAGGAATCTTGCCGGTGACTTCCATCGCCTTCTTCCGCCCTTCCTCCGAATCCGCCAGGAAGTAATACGGAAACTTGGCCGACATGAGCCGGGTCCGCGCCAGCGCCAAGGCCACGCGGGAAGTGTCGGTTGTTATCCAGCGTCGGCCCCATTGTTCGGCGACATAAGCCGTCGTCCCGCTCCCGCAAGTCGGATCAAGTACCAGGTCGCCGGGATCGGTGGTCATCAAAAGGCAGCGTTCGATGACTTTCACAGTGGTTTGAACGACGTAAATCCCAGACTCATTAAAACCACCAGATTGAGTATCAAGCCATACATTTTGAATTTGGCGGCCTGGCGAATAATCCCAAAATAGTTTCCATGCCGGTTGATTTCCCATCATAAAGATATGTCCAATTTTTCCAACACGATCGAGGTTTTTTGGTGAGGTTTTCCAATGATTTCCTTTAGCAGGGACGAAAGTTTTTCCATGAAATGTAAAATTTTGGTCAGTATTAGAGTCGCCAGATGACGAGAGTGGCCCATGGCGAAAAATTCTACTGCCGGTTGGCAATGGAATTTCACGGCGTTTTTCTTCTGGAATCATTCGCCGGTAGCTTCCATCAGGTAGTTGTAGCCAAACGTAGTAATTGTCATCTTCTGCAGGTTCAGACTCGTAGCTAAAAAGTTGTCTATATTTGAGATGTTCTTTACTGTGTGCATACCACAAAATATGATCGCCTATGTTTGAGATGGCTTTTGGTGTTAATCCCCCTGTTTTCTGAAAGAATATTTGACTAACGAAGTTCTCACTCCCAAAAATCTCATCCATCAAGCACCGCACCAAATGTATATTCTCATCCCCAATCTGCACAAACACGCTGCCGCTCTCGGTCAGCAATTCCTTTGCGACTTGAAGGCGGTCGCGCAGGTAGGCGAGATAGGAATGGATGCCTAACTCCCAGGTATCGCGGAAGGCTTTGATTTGTTCGGGCTGGCGGGTGAAATCCTCGGCCTTGCCGTCCTTCACTTCCCGCTTGCGGGTGGACACCTGCCAATTCGAGCCGAATTTAATACCGTAGGGCGGATCGATGTAGATCATCTGCACCTTGCCCTTCATTCCCTCCTTCTCGGACAGCGAAGCCATGACTTGTAGGCTATCGCCCAGGATCATCCGGTTCGACCAATGGTGGTTGTGCTGGTAGAACTCGATAAGCTGCTCGAAGTCGATGCCGTTGAAATCCCCGAACAGGTCGGCTTGTCCATGCCCACCGTCGCCTTGCGCGTTGGCGCGGATATCCTCGATCAAGGCTTGCGGGTGGATTTTCTCCTGAATGTAGATCGGGACGACCGGAACCTCCAAATCCGCGCTGTCCTGCTCGTCCTTCCCCTTCCAAACCAACTGCGGATCAAGGCTAGTATCACGCGGGTAAAGCATGGTCTTCGGCGCGTTCTCATCCTCGGCCACGAAGTCACGGAGTTCCGCCGTGGGGATGTTGGTGCGGCTATCGGCGGGGTGTTTGATGGCGGCGATGGGGGGTTTCTTCATTTTGAGTTTTTTGGGAAGGCCCGCGTCAAAAGGTCCATATAGGATGATATTCGCTTGGCAGGTCACGCAAACCTGTTGGCTTGTCAGGAAGTTGATTGACGAGGTTTATAGCTTTCTCTATATGGCTTAATATATGCATATATTGTTCGTTATCGATTGTTGTTTTTTTGTTTTCATGATCTCTAATATGGTCTGTGAATGATTCATACAAGGACTCTATTTCAGAAAGACAAAATATAAATTGAGCAAATTTCAGTATTTCATCTTTTGTCAAGTACGTTATTACTTGTTGTTTGACGCAAGTTATGCTTTCTAGTGAATCTGCCTTGTATGTTGGTGATATTGATATTGTTTTGCCGATAGATACATGCTTGTCGAAGTAGTCTTTCATTATTTTGCAGTTTTCTTTGACTTCATACATTCTTATGGGAATGGCTGCTGACAAATATGTTCTTATGTTTTTGCGTTGTATATAAAATGAGATGCTGCCATGTAATGCCCAGCCTATAAAGCCACCAATTACAACTTGAAGTATGTCTATCCACATGATGGTTTGCTATTTAATGATGGGTATGGTTTGGTGCGAAAATTAGGATAAGTCGATTTTTATGCTGCGTGTAGTAAATGCGCCATAAGTTGTTTCCTAATTTCCTTCATTACCTGATGCGGGTCTTTGATCTGAATGAACCCCCACCGACCATACCGCCCATCGTTGTTGATGGCGGGAACCCACAGGCTTTCCATCGTGGCGACCTTGGCGTCCTTGTCGTCGCGGCGTTCGCCGGAGACTTCGATAATCAGGTTCAAGAGGTCGTCGGGACCGTGGCCGTCGTCGATCTTGGCGATGAAGTCCGGGAGATAGGAACGCTCCTGCCCGCCGAGGGTGTACGGAACCGTGAAATCCAGGCGGGCGATGTTCTTGGCGTAGGCTTTCACTTCGTCCATGTGTTCGAGCGCCTGGGCTACCGTGCCTTCCCAGCCGCTATCCATGACGACGTGGGAGATATGGCTTTTCGTGGTCCGGTAGGACGGCTTGGTGGTGTGGTAGCCGACGCCGCCGGTATCGCCCAAGGTGTTGTAGGGCTGCATGATCGGCTTTAGCCGCGGCTCTTCGGCCTGCCCGTCCGTGCCGCCGACGATGGCCTGATAAATCCGGTCGGCGGCGGTGTGCGCTAGTTCCACCAGCAAAAGCATTTGCGGGAACGTGTGGTCGTGGCACTCGACATGCCCGCCGTGCAGCCATTGCTTGGCGATGCCCAGCACTTGCGGGAACAGCCAGCCCTTGGCCTGGTTCTGGACCGGCCCGCCTATCGCGTGTTCGGTGTCGTCTTCCTGCCGGAAATACTTCTCAAGAACCAGCTTGGCCAGCAGGAAGGCGACCTCGTTGGGGCGGCGCTCCTTGAGTTCCCACAGGCTTTGGATGCTGGATTCGCCGACAATCGGCGCGTTCTCGACCTGGGTGGGGATGTGTTTGGTGCTGAGGACCAAGCGGCTGCTTTCGGTGAACTTCGCCGCCAGCCGTTCCGCCGCGATTTCGTAGCGGTAGCCCTGCACGCGGGGGAAGGCGATGCGGGCGGCTTCCCGCTCCTCGATGGAGTGGACGAAAACGGTATCCTTCGGCGGCTTCGGCGTGGCTTTGCCGCCAGCGGTCGGCAGGAACTCGAACGGCACGCCGTAGACCTCCGCGTATTCGACCGGGAAGGCGTCGAAGGCGTGGGTTTCGCCGTCCACCGCGACGGTGTGGGGTTCGGCTTCGTAGCTCATGCGGCGCAGGCCGCGTCCGATGACCTGTTCGCACAGGAGTTGGGTGCCGAAGGCCCGCACGCCCATGATGTGGGTGACGGTGTTCACGTCCCAGCCCTCCGTGAGCATCGAGACGGACACCACGCACTTGATATGCTCGCCCAGCTTGCCGCGCTTCCCGACCGTGTTCATGACCTCCCGCAAGATTCCCTCGTCGGTCAGCTTGTCCGCGTCGCGGCCTGGGAAGCGCTCCCGGATTTCGGCCTTGAATTCCTCGATCTCGCGGGCGGCGCTGGCCCTGAAATCGTCGGTCAGGGCTTCGCCCGATTCGAGTTGCTGGCTGTCGATCAGGAGCGTGTTCGGACGGTGGGTCCAGGTGTTGGCCGGGCTGCCCTGGTCCACGTTGCTGAAAACCGGGAGATTGCCGGGCACGATGACGGTCTGGCCGTCGCCCAGCGCTTTTTCGTAGCCCGCGATCCAGTTGAACACCAGATTGGAAACCTGGGTGTTGCTGCACACCACGATGAAGACCGGGGGCATGACATCGAAACCCTGCCCGGCCTGCTGCTGGTAGAGGGCGTAGGATTTTTCGTAGTGGCCGTAGAGGTGGAGCAAGGCGCTTTCGAGTTCCTGGGGCAGTTCCGGCGCTGGGTTCTCGTTCTTTTTGGTCCGGGTGCCCTTCGGAAGCTTCTTGCCGATGAGCTTCCACAGGTTGCGAAAGACCGGCTGTCCGTGGTTGTCGGTGTTGTCCTCGACCGGGACGCGGGGAACCTTGACGATGCCGCTTTCGATGGCGTCGATGAGGGAGAAGTCGGAGACCACCCACGGAAACAAGGTGCCCTCGCCATAGCCGGACCCGGCCAGGAAGAATGGCGTGGCCGAGAGGTCGAAGACCGATTTCACGCCGATCTTGCGGTCGATGGCTTCCAGGCCGGAAATCCACACCCGCGCTTCTTCCTCGCGCTCGTCCGCCGCCTTCTTGTCCTCGCCAGTGAGCTTTTCTTTCAGTTCTTCGGGGATGGGCTTGCCGTGGTAGCAGTGGTGGGCCTCGTCGTTGAGGACGACGATTTGTTTCTTGGTGCCGAGTTCGCCGCACACCCGCCTTGCCATCTGGTCCCAGGTCTCGCGGAACGGGCTGGCTTCCTGCTTCCCGGTCAGAATTTTCTTGGTCAGCGCCGCCGCGTCGCCGTGTTCCCGTAGCATGAAGCTGTGGTAGTTGGTGATGACGATCTTGGCGCTGCCAAGCTGTTCCAGGAGGGTGTCGGGCACCAGGTCGAGCTTGCGGTAATAGTTGTCCGGGTCGCTCGGCAGCAGGGCGCGGAGCCGGTCCTTGATGGTGATGCCGGGCGCGACGATCAGGAAGGCGTCGGAAAACAGCTTGCTTTCGCGGCTACTGCGTTTGCTCGCCTGCTTGTTGAGCGCCTGCCACGCGATGAGCATCGCCATGACCACGGTCTTCCCGCTGCCGGTCGCCATCTTGGCGGCGTAGCGCTTGAGGGCCACGCGCCCCGCCGGGGTCGCTTGCCGGTTTTCATTGTCCAGCCGGTGCAGGAGTTCACTGCCGAAATTGGCGTCCCGCGTGGGTGCTATCTCGGTTAGGTAGATCAGGGTTTCGACGGCTTCGCGCTGGCAGAAGAACAGGCGGCGCTCGCGCAGCGGATCGTTCCAATGGGCCAGGAGGCGGCGGGTGGTCTGGGTGGCGTGCGGGTAGCCGTTGGCCCGCCACAGGCCCACGCGCTGGCGGATGTCGTTGATGAGGCGGTTTTCTTCAGGGCGGCTTTCGACGGGGAAGTCGAGTTCCAGGTTCTTGCCCCGGCTCTTGGGCTTGGCGATGGGGACGAAGTAGACGCTTTTGCGCCGTCCCGAGACGAGGGTGTCGGTGATCCCTTCTTCGGTGAACAGGAAATGTCGCCGTGGCTCCTCGAAGGGTGAGTTGATAACCGGGTTTTCGATGGTTGTCGCCACGCCGTTGCCTTTCCGTTAAAAAACCGAGCGTGGGAAATGTATCAAAAGGTGGCATGTTCCGCCATAACTCCCCATGGGGCTGTCTTGGTTCGGCTCTGTCCCGACGCTGTAGCCTGCTGCCTACCATGCAAAATGACCAAGTCCGCAGTGCATTTCAAAACACTTCAAAAGCTCATCTACTCAAACACTCAGTATGATAAAGTGAGTAAGTAATTAAGAACGTTCCTACTCAAGAACTCAAACCATCAAGAGGCCACCATGCACGTTATCGCGGTCCTGAACCAAAAGGGCGGTTCGGGCAAGACGACCATTGCCACCCACCTAGCCCGCGCCCTCCAACTCGACGGGGGCGATGTGTTGCTGGTGGACAGCGACCCGCAAGGGTCCGCCCGCGACTGGGCGGCGGCGCACGAGGAACAGCCCGTCCCCGTGGTCGGCATCGACCGCCCCATCATCGACAGGAGTTTGAAGAGCATCGGGCGGAAAGACTTCATCGTGATCGACGGCGCACCGCAGATCGAAGAACTTGCGGTGTCGGCCATCAAAGCCGCCAACTTCGTGTTGATTCCGGTCCAGCCTTCGCCCTATGACGTGTGGGCGACTTCCGACTTGGTGGACTTGGTGAAGGCCCGCATCGAAATTCTGGACGGCGGGCTCAAAGCCGCGTTCGTCATTTCCAGGGCGATCAAGGGCACCCGGATAGGCGGCGAGATCACCGCCGTCCTCGCGGACTATGGTTTGCCGGTGCTGGCGTCGCGGGTGACGCAACGGGTGATCTATCCGACTTCGGCGGCGACCGGGCGGACCGCGTTCGAGCAGGAGCCGGGCGGCGAAGCGGCCCAGGAAATCCGGGGGCTCGTGGCCGAACTTAAGGGATTACTCAAATAAGTTTATAAGTTGTTGAGGATTTAAGTTTATGAGTAAAGAAGTGGGTGGCGTGGGACTCCGGGCGGGCAAGCCGAGCGCCGGGGCGAAACGGAAGGAGTTGGCGCTTGAGGCGCTGACCGAGAAGAACAAGACCGTGCGGGTGAATTTCGACCTGAGCGAGGAGGAACACACCAAGCTCAAGATTCATGCGGCCAGGGCCAGGAAGACCATTGCCGATGTGTTGCGGGAGTTTGTGGCGGGGATTGAGTGAAAGGTGCGGGGAAGCGCTGATTGCAAGTCCGCCCGCTTACCGGCAATTCGGTGTGCTGGCGGCGGAACTTGGGGTTGATAAGCGCGAGCTATTGCGGGAAGCCCTGAACGACCTGTTCAGGAAGCATGGGAAAGCGCCGATTGCGTAGCTTGTAGGTAGAAGGAAAGTGCAGGAAGGAGAGAAAGCATAAAAAACCGCCACAGAGGGCGGTTTTTTTTGAAGGCACTCGAATGTTATAATCAAGAGTGATCGCCTGCAGGCGGGACGTCTCGTACCTTACACAAGACTCTCGGAGTGCGATCTATGAACAACATTATCCATGAGTTGGTTCTGACAACGGCATACTTGGTGATTTTCCTTGTTCACCTAATAGCCTTAATTCGCGGTTAAGGCTAAGCCGTGTAAACCAAGCGCTAAGAGTAATCTTAGCGCTTTTTTTTGTTTGTTTGACTATGGTATACATGTATATGAACGTACAATATACATTAACGTTAGTATATACTATATACTTAATTAAGGCATACTATACAATACCTAGCCTACACTTAACACGATACGCCGCCTAATCAACCATGTCAAGTCATTTGTCAAGTCACAAGTCTCACCATCAGCTATTCAATGATAGGCTTCGTTGTCTCGGCTTATCTCCTGGCTGTATGATTAAGGAGTAGCCCGATTGTTGATGCTGTATGTGAATGATATGGCAAGAGACTGGACTACATATCACGAACGATGCACCCCGGACCTCAGAGCCACCGGAAGCGGTTTTCCTTCCACTCGTTCGCATCAATCACCCCCCGCTGGTACAAATCCGCGTAATCGAAGAAGAACGGCGCGAACCCCTCCCCGCCCCAATGCCGCGTCAGCAGCGCCAGCGCCAAGCACGCGGCCACGATGACGCCGGTGAAGACATACTCGCCCATGTTGCCGGTCTTGAACGGTGCCCCGAAGAACGTCGAGCGCTGGGCGGACCAGGGCACCAAGGGGACGCCCATCACCGTCAGCGAATCGCACAGCACATGGGAAAGCCCGCCCAGGGCGAACGCGGCCACCAGCCCATGGAAATCCCAGACCAGGACAGAAAACGCCAGCGCCAGCGCCCAATAGGCGACGATGTGCGTCACCGTGCGGTGGGCCGGTTTGCGCCCGCCCACCAGGGCCGGGACCGACTCCATCCAATCCGGGGCGATGGACCCGGCCACGGCCACCGGGATCAACTCGGGACGCCACACCGCCGCGGCGCTGGCCGCTATGGCGATGTGGTTGACCCACTTCATGCGGCGACCGCTTCCGGTTCCGGGCGCATCCTGGCAAAGCGCTCGTTCTCGTCCTGGAGCTTCGCCGCCGCCCATTCCGCAAGGGCATCAAGCAGCTTTTGCCCGTCTTCGAGGGCATCGACCGGCGCTCTTTCCATGGCACTTTTCAAGGCATTGCGGACCCAGAACGGCGCATCGCTGTTCAGCAGGGCTTGGGTTTTCGGTGTGCTGATATCGGTCATTGGGTGATCTCCACTAGATAATGATTAACCTCGTCCGAAACATCGTTCCGGCATTGCCCGACCAGGGCCAGCCGTGCGGCCACAATCGCGGCGTTGGCGGCGTCCAGTTCCCCCACGGCCCCGGCCACGTCCTTCAAATAGCCGATTTGCTTTTCCGACGAACCCACGCCGATGGTGTTCCGGTATTGCTCGCGGGCCTCCACCGATTCGCCGATGCCCACCATCCGCAAGGCCCGGTCGCGGTCGGACAGGGATTTCAATAGCTCGGCTATTTGCTTGGCGACCTCGCCCCGGCGTTTCCGCTCCTGTTCTTCCAGCCGGTAGATTTCATCCGCCGAATAGAGCGGCATTTCCGCGACGACCCCGGCGTAATACCGCGCCAGCCCGGCGGTATCGAAGGTCGAGACGGTATTGTTCTCGGTGTATCTCGCGCCGCCGACCAATTTGATATCGATATGCCATTGGGGTTGATAGGGGAAGCAGCGGATAATCAGGTTGAAAATGGAATCGGCGTCGATTTGCTTGGAGAGTTTGATAGGGGGGATATGGTGGAAATCGGTGTCCGCGCCGCCCTGGTCCTGGGCGGCGCGTTGCCCGCCGAACCTGGGGATAAGGTAGGGCTGGATTTCCGGCGCGTCCTTGGCCTTTTCGCGCTGTGGGTTGGCGCTGGCGGGCGGCGGGGTTTCGAGTTTCGCCGGGGTTTGCTGCGGTTCCGGCGTTTCATCCCAAGGGACGGGGATATGGATATCGAGCGCCTGGGCCGGGCCGGAAAGAGCGGCCAGCAAGGCGAGGGAAAGGGCTAGTTTGCGCGGGGAGCGTGTTGGGCTTGGGTGCCGCCTTCCTTGGCGGCGGGGGGGACTGAGCGGTAAGCCTAGCACGGCCCGGCCTCGACCTGGGCGCGGCCCACGAAGTTGACGCTGATCTTGCGGCCTTGGTGCCTGCCGGGGTCGCAGAGGGTGATGGCGAGGGGCAGGGTGTGCAGGTTCCCCGCCGAGCCGAAAATGGCGCATTCGGCGGAACCCTCGACCGAGAGCGCGGAACCGTCGCCGAACCGTAGCGCGTTGCCCTCGAAGTCGGCCACCGTGTACGCGGCCCAGCCGCCCGGCCCCTCGCAAATCGCGATCGTGGTGCCCTGTTGCATAGCCTCCGACCGGGCGTAAGCGATGGCTTCGAGCAGTTCGTCCGTGCCATGGGCGAGCCGGATGGCGGCGGCGATGTCCCCGATCCAGGGCGCGGCGAGGAAGAGCGCGATACCGGCGACCGCCATCGTCGCCACCAGTTTAGATAGGGTGATGCCGCGCATCATGGGGTGTACCGCAGGGCGATGAATGGGGTGTTGAATAATAGCCCCGCGTTGCCGCTGATGACATCAACGGCATTCATGGCCGACAGCGGTAATAGCTGCGACCCATGCGGCATCAGGTAGGCCAGCGCCGGGTACGGGATGAGGGATTGATATGCAGATATATAAGGGGGCGGTGTCGGGATATAACCAAGCGGGCTATTGGTTATATTTGGAAATTGCCATTGTATGTTACAAGAATGGTTGTCGATTGAAAGTACAATAAAATACCATGATGCGCTTGACACTGATATGGGGTTGTCGAACTGTACGGCCACGGTGCTGTATGTGTCGGTAATAATATCGGATTCCGAGCCTTGGGCGGCATATTGGCTTGATATGGTGCCGTTGCTGTTGATGGATAATAAGCCGGTATTTATTTTTGCCCCGCCTGGGCAGTATCCAACATAGAGAACAACCGCATCGACCGTACCGCTATAGGGTGGATTATAAGGCTGCGCTATCACCAGATCGTTATCGCCACCACCGCCAGCAAACCATTCGCTAACGATGACATTGGACGAACCAATGACAAAATGTTTGGAAATGGCGATCCTATCGATACCGGAAATCCATGGGATGGGCGTTCCGCCACCACCACCGGAGCCGGGTTGACCGGGTGCCCCCGCCGGGATAGTCAGGTTCAAGGTTTGCGCCGGGGCGGTGCCGGTGATGGACGCCGCAGCTTGTGAGCCAGCCGCGCCCGTGGTCACGGTGCCGATGCTGAGGGCGTTGGCCGGGCCTGCCGGACCCGCCGGGCCGCGTTGCAAGGTGAGGTTGAGGATTTGATTGGGCGCGGTGCCGGTGAGGGTGGCGGCGCTCGCCGCGCCGGTCGCTACGGTGCCGATGGTCAAGGCGTTGGCCGGACCCGCCGGGCCTTGCGGTCCTGGCGCGCCATCCGCGCCCTTGGGGCCGGTCGCGCCCCTCGGGCCGGTGAGGTGCGGCCCGGAGGCTACGCCGTTGATGGCGATTTGGTCCCCGACCCACGATAGCACCGGGGCACCGTTGGCCCCGGTCGTGGCGACCGTGAACGCCCCGGCCTGGATCGTCGGGGCGGCCCCCGCGCCGAAGTGTTTGCACTCGGACCAGCCGCCTTGAACCGCGAACACGCGGGCGCAGCCCGAAGCGCCCGCCGTTATCGTGCCGGTGATGCTGGTGTCGGCCCAGGTGCGCGGGAGCGCCGCCCCCTTGCCCACGTCGTAATACCCCCGGTCGGCACCGAACCCGGTCCCGGCCAGGGTGATGCTTGTCCCGGAAACGGTGATTTTGGAAATCACGGGCCGGGCGGATAAGGGGAGATAACCCACGCCGCCGCTCGACCCCACCGAGAAGGCCAGCGCGGATTCGGCGGGTTTCCCGCCATTCCACACCGGCCCGCCATCGTTGGCGAACGCCCGCAGGTGATAGGTGCCCTTGGGCACCGGGAGCGCGGCGATCCCCGACGCATCGGCGTCCCCGGTCGCCACGTCGCCGCTGGCGTCCGACAGCGCCACATGGGCATTGGGCTCCGTCTGGATATACGCCAGCCCCAACGTGGTTTCCAGCACGTTGATCTTGTGGCTGGAACCCGCGACCGCGCACACGACGTTGAGCGCCGCCGAGGTCGAAGCGGCCTTGAAATTCCATTTCCCATAGCTGCGATATACCCCGTTCAGGGAAGCCGAGGCGGTCCCGTCGGTGATGAATTCCACGGTGTAGCTTTTCCCCTTGGTGAAATTGACCGTGTAAGCCTGGGTGCCGATGTCCGGGCAGGTGCCGGTCAACGATTGGTCGGCGGCGGCGAGGGCGGGCAGCAAGGATAGGGCGGGGAGGAATCTTGTGGACATGGCGGCTCCCGGTCAGGGGGGAACCGCCCCGGCGCGGGCCTGGGGCGGTGGGTGGGTGGATTCAATACTTGACGCAGGTGGGCGACCAGCCGCCGATGCTCGAAAACACCCGGACGCAGCGGTCGGTACTCAAGGTGCCGGGCGTGCCATAGATGGCGAAGTCGGTCCAGTTCAGGGCCGTGGTATTCGAGGGGGTGGAGCGGCTGAGCTTCCCGTTGGAGAAGTTCTCGATATACCCCGGATCGTCGCCGAACCCGGTGCCCTGGATCAGCACCTTGCGGGTGGCCGGGTCGATGGCGGCGCTGTCGATGACCGGCGGATCGCCCAGCACGACCGAGACCACCTTGTCGGAGGTGGAGATACTGACGGACGAGGCGTTCTCGCGGGGTTTCAGCGCCCCGTTGGAACCGGCCCAGGCTTCCGCGCCGTTATAGGTGGCCCTGACCAGATAGGAGCCGGGTTGCAGCGGGAATTTGGCGAGGCCGCTGAGGTTGCTGGCGTCCATTTCCGAGACCAGCGAACCCTGCCCGGCGTCGTATAGCTGGATGTGGGCACCGGGATTGGTGTTCACGTACAGGTTTTTCCCAGCGCCCGACCACCAGGCCCGGACCAGGCCGGGCGAATAGGCGGTGGCGCTGGTTTTGCACTTGATTTCGAGGAAGTGGGGCGTGACGCTGGCAATCGCCACCGGCTTCTTCACCGGGGAAACCAGGGTCGCGGCCACGGTGCCGGTGCTGGTCCCCCGGTGGACGATGACCGTGATATCGCCGGGGCTGGCGTCGGCTTCGATATCGAGGAACAACATCCCGGTTTTGATGGTGGGCAGCGAGTACGTGCCACAAATCGTGTCGTCGGCACCGGGGTCGGAACTGCCCTGTAGGGTGTCGTTCCACGAATAGGGAATATCTACAGCGTTTGCCGTGGATATTCCCGAGAGCGCGGCGATTAAGGCCGCAGTTTTAAGTAAGCGATTCATTGATTAACCTGCCTATGCGAAGGGTTTTAGGTGATACATTTGGGCCATGATTTATGTTTTCTAGTGATTTCCTCCTGATAATTTCGATTAAGATTGTTTTGCCGCTTTCCTAGAATCCACCAGCACTTTAGCGCCCGCTATCGCGAAAGCCGCTCCCGGTAGGCCGATCACCATGAAGAACGCGGCCAGCGACCAAATCAAATACTTGGTGTTATCCATGGCTACATCGGATTCGAGCCTGAATATCTGCGGGTCCAAGCCCATCACATCCTTCCGCAAGCCGGGGAATAACCGGCCTTCGTCCGTGGCGGCGATTACCCAGACTCCCGCCGCCCTGACGCAATCCTGGGCAACCTTGCCTTTCTTGCTGTTGGTCGTCATCGCGTGGGCGTCGTCGATGAATAGCACCGCGCCGGTTTCTTGCAGATAAAGGGGCAGTGCCCGGTATTTCTCGAAGGGTTTCAATTTGCTCCAATGGCGGGTTTCCGCCTGTCCATGCGCCCGGCCCGCCCACCAGAGTTCCAGGTGTTTCCCATCCACCCATTCCGCGAGCGAATTGGACGCCACCAGATAGAGCGGCGTGGCTTTTGCGCGGGTCGCCCAAACCCGGTGGGCGTCGGCGTATAACCGCTTGAGCCAGCGGCTTTTCCCCGCCGCGTGGGTGCCGGTAATCAGCACCGGACGCCGCACGCTGATGGATTGCTCGTTGAGTACATCGCCCATTTTCCGGGTTTTTCGGATAACCATGGCTTGCGCCCATTCGGCCCCGTCTTTCCTGGTCCTGGTGCGCTTTTTGATCGTTAGATATTGCAAGGGAAAATGTGAAAATAAGGGTTAAAAATCGTGATAATTTGGTATAGAATCCCGAGCAAGCTATGGGGGATACTAACCATAGATTGCCATACACGACAATACCGAATTTAAAACGACCGATTGATGTACAGTAAAATCCAGATTGAAAGGTAAGACAAAAATGCAGAACCATGAACCGACCTTTTACGCATACTTGCGGGTATCGACCGACCGGCAAGACGTTGATAACCAGAGGCACGGGGTCATCGAGTACGCCAAACAAACCGGCTTTGGCGCATTAACTTTTTTTGAGGATACCGCCAGCGGAAGAAAAGAATGGCGTGATAGGGATTTAGGGAAGCTTTTGGGTAAGGCGAGGAATGGGGATATTTTGATAGTATCGGAAATATCCCGGTTAGCCCGTTCCACGATCCAGGTATTGGAGGCATTGAGGGAAGCAGCGGAAAAGGGCGTGACCGTGCATGTCGCGAAAAACCGGATGGTGATGGATGGGAGCTTGAATGCCCGCATCACGGCAACGGTGTTGGGTATGGCGGCGGAAATCGAGCGGGAATTCATTTCGGCCCGGACTACCGAAGCCCTGGCCCGGAGGAAAGCGGCGGGTTTGCCGGTGGGTCGGCAAAAGGGCAGCACCAACGAATCCAAGAAACTCGACAAGCACGCGGACAAAATCCGGGAATACCTGGAGCTTGGCGTCCCGAAGCAAAAGATCATGGAAAAGGTCGATTGCTGCGAACGGACCTTCTATCAATGGTTGTACGCTAATGGTTTGGGAAGCTACATCAATTCGAGGCCGAAGAATGAAAAGCCCGCGCCTGCGCCCGCTCCTGCTGCTGTGCCTTTGGTGCCCACCCGAGCTAGGCGCGGCGGAAAGCCCAAGGCCACCGGCACCGGCCCAAGAAGCGCCCGAGCCTGAAAACCACTGCCACCGGCCCGAGCCCTGGGCCAAGTTGGATGCCTTGTTGAAGCAGCATCCCGCCGATCCGTTGTTGATCCGGTCCTACGCGCTGCGGATTGGGATTTGCCGCTTGATCGACGAGGGGAAAATCAGCCTGGAAAGGGGCATCGAGGTGTTCGAGGTGGAGAAACGGCGGGCGATCATGGAGCGGAGCTATCAGGATTCCCGGAAACGGGAATCCCGCCCGGTGCCATTGGATGAACTCGAACCACAGGGGTAGGCGTATGAACGCGGTTGTAGCCTTGACCGATGGCGCGGCGGTAGAACCCGCGCCGGGCCCGCCCATGCGGCGCTGGTACACGCCCGAGATCGCGCGGGCGTTGGAAAACCGGAATTCGTCCGAGCGGTTGAAACGGTGGCTGTTGGAAGCCCTCGACCAGGAACCGGAGGAAGCCATAGCCGAGGCCCAGGCACTCATTGAACTCTTGGAGCGGTATTTCGAGCGGATCAACGCCGCGTCCGAAGCTTTGGGCCTGGATGTGGAGGAATTGCTGCGGGGTGGGGTGTGACCGTCAGAACCTACCACCAGCGCCTAGCCGAAGCCCTGGCGGGCACCGAGGCGATGCCCTACCCGGCCCAGGAGATCGAGCGGGCTTTGCTGAACCACTGGCCGACCGAGGACGGGCTGAGGCGGCGTGTGTGCAGGATGGGACGCAGGGCAAGGCGGTTGATCGAGCAGTTGGAGCCGCAGACCGTCTTGCCGTTCGATTGATGGGCGGTTGTTGAGGTCGTTTGGCGGGTGTAGGATTGTGCTGCATCCCGGATATTTGCTATAACGCCCCGTTATCCGTAATGACAGACATATAACATAAAATTTCCGGGAATAGGCGTCATTTTTACATCTATTCCGTATTAAGAATTTTAAGCAATAAATAAGTAGTATAGGTAAAATCATCGTGGAAAAGAATTTCGACGCTTTGCTTAAAAAATGGTTGCATCATGATAGGCTGCTAAATGACCGTGAACGGTACTATCTTGTGCTTCAAGCTGGAGTATTCGCGATACTTTCATACTTGTTTGCAGGAAATAAAGATGATGCTGTTATTGTAATAATAATCGCGCCAGTGTTGTTAATGGCGATATGGGTAATTTTTGTTTACTACAAAACATCACAACAAATAGATTATTTGTATAGAAATGCATTTGATAAGGAAATTTTTAATCATATTATAAATCTTATTTCTGACGGCAACGACAAGGACAAGGACAAGGACAAGGGCATCGAGAAAAATGAGCCACTATATTACAAGTGGGCAACTAGATTTGAACCTATTGCTGAAAAATATAATGGTTATACTATTGATTTAAGTATTTTTAAAAAACTTGAGGAAAAAATTGAAAATAATTTTTTTGGAGCTAAAATAAACTTTAAGTATGATGAAAATAATAACCTAGATATAATGGAATACAGAATTAAATTAATGAGAGGCATTGCTGTAATTGAAACACTAGTCATAGTAATCGCCACTCTTATTAAGATTTTTATTTAGTTTTAAACACGACTCTTATTATGTGGCGCTGATGTAGGATGGGCATGTATCTATGCCCACCGATTTGGGATAGGCACAGCGGCGCTCGGCGGGGAATGGAAAGGTCCGCATTTTGTTTGTTATGAGCGGGTGCTACCGCACCCGTTGCGGGGAGGCTCCCCCGCTCCCCCCGTCCGGCTCGGCTCTCCTGCCTCGCCGGACCAACCCCCGCCCCCCACCTTCACCGTAGCTCGCGCCCCGTGGCCCCACCCATCCGCCCCCCGCGCCCGGCCATCCATGGCCGTTCTGGGGGCTCCCCCCTTTCGGGCGTGTTTGTTCTTTTGGGTGGCCTCCGGCCCAAGCTTTCGGGACTCTCGGCAGAGCGGCTCGCAGCGGATTCCATCGTCGTGCGGATATCGGCGACGATAGGCCATCCCGGCCTTTACCCGCCGCTTATCCTTCAGGCACCTACAACCCCGAGCTTCAAATCCACCCCCACGCCATCGGCGGCGTTCCCCCACAATTCGGTGATCCCGCCGCCCTGGTGCTGATAGCGCAGATAGAACCGCCCTTCCTCCCGGTCCCCCAGCCCCCGGTTCGAGTCCACCCGGACCAGCCGGGCACCGGGGCACGCGGCGCGGAATCCCGCGTCGGCCTTGAGCGCCGCGTCGATCCTGTCCAGCAATGCCCGCTCGTCTGGCCGCAAGGCTTCCCCGAGTTCGGTTCCGTCCGCCGCGATGACGCAGACTTCGGCCTCCTGGCCGTTGATGTGATCCGTGTGCATGCTCGTTCCTCCTGGATTCAACGTTGCGAGGCCCGGAAGCCCGCCGCTTGTGCCGCTTCCGGCGTGGCATAGCAGCCTTTGGCCTGGGTGCGGCGATAGAAGCTCCCGCCCGGCAGGTGATAAATCCCGCTCGACGAAACCTTGACCGGCGCGGAGGCCGGGCAGTTGCCCGAGGCGTCCGGCTGGGCTTCCGTAGCGCCGGGCTTCGGCGCTTCGACCGGGTGCGCCGTGGGAACGCCGCCCGGCACCGGCCCGACGTACTTGGCATAGGCGGCGACCCAATCCGCCGCGATTTCCTGCTGTGCCTGCCGGATATCGAGTCCGCCCTTGCAGATCAGGGCGTGCATCTTGTTTTCGAGCGTGTCCTTGACGTGGGCGTTCAGGGGCCGGGTTTCGTAGGACTGCGGCCAGAGGTTGCGGAGCGAGTTCGAGCCGCCGAGTTCGAGGCTGACGAGGTGATCGACCTCGTATTCCTTCGGCTGGCGGGACAGGATGCCGTAGCTTGCATAGACCTGGTTCTTGAGCGACTCCGGCACGTCGCGCACGGTCTGGGTATAGCCCGGCGTGCAGATCGTGGCCTTGTCGGTCGTCAGCACGTCGCCCGGCGTCTTGGCCGGGTCCGGCACCAGGGGCGGGGCGGCCAGGACGGCCATGGGTGCGGAAACGGCGAGCGCCAGGACGGCCCCGGCGACCTGGGCGGGAAGTTTGCGGATCATGGGTGGAATTCCGGCTCGTGGGCGAAAACCGGAAGGTTACACCGTCCACCCAACCGATAACGACCGGACCCGAGATTGATGGAAGCCATCCGGGCGTGTCCCTCCGCTGCGCTCCGGGCCGGGCTGCTCCGGGCTCCGCTGCGCTCCGGTCTGGCCGGGAATACCGGCCAGACTGAACCCTCCACATCCCTCACGCGATAGATCATGTGAACCCTGGCGGGTTCTTCCTTGTTGCCCATGGTTCGGGCGCTGCCCGGACCCGCCGGGCGTTCCCCCGGACCTCCCAAATCGGTGGGCTGCGCCCAATCCCCATTTTCAGCGGGGTGTGCCCCGCGCCCCTTGCGGCCTTCCCTGGCCGCAGCCCCAGGCGGGTTGTGCTTTGCTCCCGCAAAGCGAAAAACCGGAAAAAGAGAAAACGCCCGAAGGATGCCCTCCACTCCGGGGCTGTCAAGGGCCGCTGCGCTTTCCGCTCCGTTCCGCTGCGCTCCACTCCGCTACACCCTTGACAGCCCCTCCGTTCCGGGCGGTTGGGGTGGCGTTTTCTCTCTTTTTTCCGGTTTTTCTCTCTTTTGGGGGGTCCCCCGCTGGGCTTGGCGGGGGGCTTGGCGTGTTTCCTCTGGGTTTGGGGGTGTGTCGTGGTTTCTCCGCTTGGCTCTTTTTCTCTCCGTGGTTCCCGCGCTTTGGTCTTTCCCGGCGCGGGGTTGGGGGGTGTTCCCCTGTCGGCCCCGTGGTGGCGGCGGGTGGTCGGGCTTGCCCTCGGTGCCGGTGCCTGTCGCTGGCGGGTTCGCGCTTCGGGGCGCTCTTTCTCGGGTTCCGTGGTGGTGGTGGGCTTTGGTTCTTCGGCTTCCGCTTCGGCCTTCGCGGCTTCGCTTTCGGGGTGGTGCGGGTTGTCGTTGGCGGTGCGCCGGTTCCGTGGCCGTTCCGGTCCGGTGTTCGGGGTTTCGGTCCCGGTGGCCGTTCCGCCGGGCTTGGCGCTGGCCCCGCCCGCCGGGTTGCCGTCGGGCCGCGCCTGGGTGCGCGGCTAGTGGCCGGGGGCGTGGTCGCCGTCGCGGGGTCGCGGGCGCTGCCGCCCGCGGGCCTCGCCCTGGTCCAGCGGGTGGCCCGCGCCTTGGTGGCGTCCGGGCGCTCGCTCGCGGTCGGCTGCGCCTCTGGGGCCGATGCCGCGGTGCTTGGGGCGGTGCCCGCGTCGGCTGTGTCGGTGTTCGCGGCGTTCGGGCCGGGCGGGGTTGGCTCGTGCCCGGTGTCCGCCGTGTCGGCGGTGGCGGCGGTCGCCGCCGCTGGCGGGTCGGTCGTTTGGTGGGCGGGTGGCCCGGCCTCTGTCCCGCTCGCGGCCCGGCTTGCGGCCCGTTCTGCCGCCGTGGTCGGCGCGGCCTCGTCCGGTTGCGTGGTGTTTTTCGGCTCGCCTTGCTCGCGGGGTTCGTTGCTCGCGGCCTCTCTCGCGGCTGGCCGGTCCTTGCCGGTTGTGGCGTTCCCGGTTGGGTTTCCCGGCTCCGCGTTGCCTTCGCTGGGTGCGGGTTCCTGGGTGCCGTGTTCGCGGGGTGGCGTGTGGGCTTCGGCTTGGTCCTGGGTTCCGGCCCAGGCGGGGCTGTTCTAGTGGCCGGGTCCGGTTGTCCGCGCCAGTCCGTCGCTGGGGCGCGGTTCGACCATTCGTTCCCGCTCCACCCTCCAGCGCCGCGCCCTTTCTTTGAGTTATTCGAGGAGGTTTCTATGTTCATTTTTAGGGTTTTGTTGGTCGTTTCAATAGTGCTTTTATGGGCCGCTATTTCACTTGATCCGCCCACCACGACAGCCGAGTTTATCCGGGAATATTGCCCGGATGCTCATACCGATACAGAGCTAGAGCGCTGCACCGGGGCTGTGTTCTAAAATGCTGTTTTATTTTATTGCTATTGTGATAAAATAAAGGCGTGGGATAAATCAGGGCAGGAAGCCAAGGAAAGAAAAAGCCCCGCGATTCTTTGCAGAGAATCCGGGGCAGTGTCCAAAACGTTGTTAACCTTGATTTGGAGTTTTTGATTATGAACGCTTTTGCTGGATTAGGCTATAACAATAACCATGTCCGCGCCTTGGATGATGCCGCGCTTCGCCGCTTGGCCCCGTCCGTGTTCGCGGAGTCCGCCGCTTCGGATCGGTCCCACCGCTACACGTTCATTCCCACGTCCGCTGTGATCCAAGCGCTTCGCAACGAAGGTTTCTACCCCGTTGCGGCGATGGAAAGCCGCGCCAGGATCGAAGAGAAAAAGGGTTTTACCAAGCACCTTGTTAGGTTGCGCCGCCATGATGGCTTTAGCCATGTGGGCGAAGTTTTGCCGGAAATCTGCTTGATGAATTCCCACGACGGAACCACGTCCTACCAAATTTCCGCCGGGCTTTTCCGCTTGGTTTGTTCCAATGGCTTGATAGTTTCTGATTCCGAGATTGAAACCATCCGCGCCCGGCACTCTGGGAATATTGTCGATGATGTGATTGAAGGCACTTATCACGTCATCGAACGCGCCCCGGAAGTCGCCGGGAAGGTCGAGCAATTCCGGGGCTTGGTTATTTCAGAGCCTATGCAAAACGCTTTTGCAAAAGCCGCTTTGGAATTGCGCTATGAGCCGGAAGAAGCCCCGATCCAGCCCGCGCAATTGAACCGTCCGCGCCGCTCGGAAGATCGTGGCGATGATATTTGGCGGACGTTTAACAGGGTTCAGGAAAATATGATTCAAGGTGGTATCCGTGGAAAAAATAAGAACGGTGGCCGCATGTCCACCCGCGCTGTTAATAGCGTTGGGGAAAATGTCCGCTTGAATAAGGCTTTGTGGACGCTGGCCGAAGAAATGCGGCGGCTTGTGGCTTAACGGCCACGCGCCAGGGATGGCGCATGATGCCTTCTTTCGCCGCTAGGCTCGGGGCTTAAAAGGGAGAAAGCGGCAACCGCGAAACGGCTAGGCGGGCTTTGGGAGTCGCGATCTTAAGGCGAATATAGCCGTATTAACATTGATGGAGAAAAACCATGCTCTATCGGGTTGAAAGGAGAAAGAGAAAAGGCTTGCGCGGTGGCTGTGATATATCCATGGAAATAGAGGCGGATTATCACGCACAGGCCACGACGCGGGCTAATAGGATTTGGATGGATGAAGGAACCGACCTAAGCCGCTATGAATTGGCGACGGTGCGGGAAATCAAGGACGAAGCGCGGGACGCGCAAAACGAGGCGAGCGCCCAGGGCGGCAACCCAGAGCGCTCGGAATCAACGGCCATCGACACGGCGGCAACCGTGATGGTCGATGGCGTGGGCTTGGTAGATCAAAGCACTGGAGAAATCATCATGTCAGTTTATAAGACCGAAGACAACACCCCCGAAATCATCGGAGCCAAGGCCGAAGCGCCCCAAGCCTCCAATGTGGTCGCGATCTACGAAGCGCCGCAGCCTGTGGCGGCCTCCCCGTTGGATTTGCCGGTGGAAGTGTTCCGGGCTGGCTTGGATCGTAGGCGCGAGAATCGCACGGCGCTAATGCGCTGGGTCCGGGAGGCGCTGGTCGAAAATGTGGATTTCGGAAGTATCACCGTAAAAGGCCGCAAGTCCAAGCCCAGCCTTTGGAAACCCGGTGCGGAAAAAATCTGTGGAATGCTCGGGGTATCCGTAGCCTTCCCGACATTGGCCGATTATGAACAAGCCGCGCTGCGTGGTGCCGAACTGAAAGCAATTATCATCCGCTGTGAAATCCGGGATTCTATCGGGCGGATTATTGCTGATGGCGTGGGCGCTCGTAATCTGGCCCAGGATAACGGGGATTTGAATAAATGTTTCAAGATGGCCGAAAAATCGGCACATATCGATGCCACTTTGAGGCTTGCCGGACTTTCGGAGGTTTTCACCCAGGATATTGAAGACATGCCGGGAATGCAGGACAAGCCGCGCCAGGAGCAAAGGCCCGCCCATCAGCCTGAACCACCGAAAGAGCAGCGGATTACGGCGGACCAAGCCTTGCACCTCCAAGCCACCATCAAGGCTTACGGGCTGGACATGGGCAAGGCGATGGAATGGGTTAGGAAGGCGTGCAAGGTGGACGGAATCCACGAGCTCACGCCGAACAAGGCCGAAAAGGTGCTGGGCAAGTTGGCGCATTTTGCGGTGGAGCAAGGCACCGCCAACCCCGACACGCTCAAAGCCAAAGCCGAGGACTATCGCAGGTCGGCGGAAATCCAGCGCCAGAACGCGCAGTACGCCGACCGGGGCTATAACGACGAAATGCGCCAAGCCGAAGAATCGGCCCAGAAAGCCAACCACTACGACCGCATGGCCGCGCAAATGGCCGCGGCGCTTGAGCCGGTGGAGCCGGTGGCCCAGGCCGCTTGATCGATCCGGGGCGGCGAACAGCCGCCCCACTTCCACGGGGCCGGGCGAAAAATGCGCCCGGCCTTTGCTTTTATCCGCGTTTATTGCTACCGTGATCCGGGTTGAGATGATGGAGCTTGATGGAGCTATAACGATGGCTAACGAAATTGGCAGAAAAATCAAACAGCGGCGGGAACAGCTTGGGCTGACTCAGGCCCAAGTCGCGGCGCGTGGCGGTGCAAGTCAGGCGTTTATCGCCCAGGTTGAATGTGGATCGAGGAAAAATGTGACCGTCGATACGTTGCGCCTTGTGGCAAATGGCTTGGGCTGCAAAATCGCGGACCTGCTGCCGGATGAGGACAAGCACCCGGCCCCCGAATCACGGGCCGCGTAGTTTTATCCGCCGTTCGGATTACGCGACAGTTCCGCCAAGCGATGTGCCACAGGCACGCGCCCAGCGCCGAGGAAGTGGTGGGCTACTGTTAAGGCTTGAATGCGATGGACAAAGCGGACTGTAGCGTGATTTTCTTTTTCGGCCTATGCTAGCGCATAGCGCTAAAGAGCGCGAAACGCACCGGCGGTGCCGATGTCCAGGGCATGGTGACAGGCCCACCGCTATCACGGGCCGCGTAGATTTATCCGCCGCTCAAGTTCTTCGGCGAGTTCGACAATGGACATACCGCAAGCTTCGGCCCATCGCCAAGCCTCGATCATGTCGAGGCGGCGCTGTCCTAACTCGATTTTAGCGATTTGAGGCTGTTCCATGTGTAACTTTTCTGCAAGCTGGCACTGCGTGAGTTGTGCATTCTCGCGATACCGTCTCAAGATATTGCAAAAAATAGCGGTCTCGCGGGTATAAATAGACTTCACAACGCCCCATTTCCATGCTAGGGGCGGATTTCTACAATAGAAAAAGCCGTATTCCAAAAAGGAATAAATGCTGCTATGTAGGAAAATTCCTACAAAAAAGTAAGCCAATGCCTACAGACAAGACATAGGAAATATTACAGAATGCAGAAAATTAGAGGGCCGGTAAGCGCAGCGAACGCCCCGGCCCAGATGTCATACACCACCCCTCACATAGGTTTGGTATGGACGGCGTTGATTTTAGCACCGCCATAGCCGGGCCTGAACCCAGGCGCCCAAAATCCGGCAACCGCTGCGGCCACGACCCCGAGCGGCCCCGCCTTTTCACCGCGCCCAAACACCACGCCAACCGGCCCCTGATCCTGCGCCGGATCGGCGAGCGCATCCGCGACTATTTCCGCGACCCCTCGACCCTCCCCACCCTCAACGCCGCCAACCGCAGCGCCCGCCAGCAACGCAGCGAGCGCCGGGAAGCGTGCTGCGCCCTCCTGCAAGCCCTCATGCACTACACCGACCTCGTGACCCTGCGCGTGGGCATCCCCCAGGCGGATGGGGGCATGGCGGGTATTCCGATGGAGACCAAGCGGGATGCCGAGGGCCGCGCCCTGGTGATCGGCTTGGCCGAGCGGGCCGGGCTGACCGTGCGCCGGGCGTGGCGGGCGATAGCCGACCTCAAAAAGGCCGGCATCATCACCGTGCATCCGCGCTGCGCGAAGATCGAGGATGCCGTGTACAAAGGATTCGCGGCGATCCGCGCCGTCAATCACCACCTGTTCAACGCCCTCGGCCTGGGCCAATGGTTGCGGCACGAGCGCAACAAAGCCCAGCAGCGCCGGAACAAGGCTTACGACAAGGCCAAGAA
>NZ_AP019790.1 GCF_019670005.1 Methylomagnum ishizawai
GGAGCGCCACGCTAGGCGACAGGATGAGCCGCGCCCTGCTGGCTCCAGATGAAGTATTGAACCTCCCCCAGAACCAGCTTATCGCCCTAACCTCCGGGATGAACTGCCCGCCCATATTAGCGGGGAAAGTCCCTTATTGGCTGCGGGAGGATATGGCCGGGCTGTTCCTCCCCAATCCGTATCACCCACCATACGACAGTATAACTGTACCGCTGGGGCGCATGAAAACGGCCCAAAAACGGGTTATCTGCGAACGGGTGCCGGAACGATTACAGCACTACCCGCAATATCAGCAAGGGTATCTTTCGCGCCTCTCCTAAAGGGGCTGTCCACACCGTTTTTCAAGTCTTCGAGGTTTTGCTTATGAACGAAGAAGATGACTCATGGCGTCCGGCCCATGCGCCGGATGTCCAGTATGATTTTCATGCCGCCAGTTCCCAACCAGAAAGGCCCGTGTTTCACAAGCCATTAAGCCCGGCCCAGCAAGAATATGAGCGCTACAGAAATCAAAAGCTCTCGGAGTTGCTGCGCTTCAAAGACCGCTTTCTTGAGGAAAAGAAAGACAATATCGCCACCAAACAAGAGCTTGAGCGCCTGCTTGCCGAAAGATCAAAGCCGCAACCGGACTATGCGCTCAAACCCCGTGGCTATGAGCAAATGAAGAACCTGCATCAAAGAACCCTGGAAGGCAAAGCCCGCGTGGATGAATTGGTGAAGCAATTGGCCCCGCTTCAAAACCGGGCGCGGGATGATTTCAACATGCACGCCGATAATTTCCTTTACGAAAAGGCTAAAGCCGAAAGGGGTATGGAACGGGATTGAAACTTGCTCTTCCCTGGCGTTTCATGCCATGCTTGGAGTATGCCCACTGTCTGGACAGTGCCGTTTTTTACTCAAAGACGCATAGAGAATATGCTAGAGGGTCATACCCGGCTTATCCCTCTGCCGGGCGGCAAGCCCCGCCCGGTAAGGCTCTCGCGCCTTGCCTGGGCGCATTATGATTTCTTGAGCGCGTTGTCTGCGGATTCCGAAAGATCGCTCCTACAAACCGCGCTGCACTGTATGCCAGAAACGGGCTTATCCTTCGATGCCCAATTACATGAAGCGATTTGCTATTACACTTCGTTCCACAGGGCCAATCCGGCGGCGGGCGTTCTCCCCGCCTTGTTGCCAGCCCTTTCCCTGAAATCCCTTGAAAAAAGCCCGGTGTGATTACTCGGTATTTTTCATTTTAAAAGCAATTTAAGCCTTTCTTTCTGCTCTGGCGTACCTTCCTTTTCAATCAAGGCTAAAAGAGCTTTTTCAAATGTTGTATGGTCGTAAACACCCAAATGCGCCCCTAAATCCTGAAATAGCTCCTTGATGCCAGGGCGAACGCGAATCCCTAAAGGCTCGGTGAAGGGCGAGCGAATCCGCCTGCTGCGTTTTTCGCGGGGTTGACGGTCAACAAACCCGAGTTTTTCCCCTTCCTCGATCATGCGCTTTTCCTGCTCCGGGGTCGGTTCCGGCTTGTCGCTTCCTAAACCCCGTAAGCTGGGGATTTCCTCTAGTTCAAAATCCAGGCGCGTTCTTTCAACCTTAGCCATGATATGCCCTCCTGCCGGGTTGAGCGTTTTTATGGGCCGTTAGCTTCTCTATCACTTCCAAAACAAAGGCCCGCATATTGTCTGTGGCCTTTTCTATGCCGGACACTTCACTTTTTGGCAGGTTGGATACAAGTCCACCAAAGGAAAGAACGGCGCGGAAAGCTTCGCGGTCGATAATCGAACATGTAAACAGGTCAATTCCCGCCCGCTCAAACTCGCTCGTAATGTGCAGCAAGGTACGCGGCACTATGGCCGGGTTGGTGCGCGTCATTAAAACGGCAAAAGGAATATTCCGGCCTAAAACCCTTCCCTGATTTTTAAGCAGCTTAATGGTTTTCGCGGCTTCTTCCGCGTCGGCTTGCGAACCCTGGCAAGGGATAATCACAAGATCGGCGCGGCTGGCGGCGCTGGTGACGGTAAGGCTTGCCGTGCCTTCTAAATCGACAATTACAAACCCGTCGTTTTTCTCGCCCTCCTCTATGGCATCAAGGATGTTATCGGCGGTGGCGTTCTGAACGAGTTTCAGATTTTGCGGGCAATTGGGCTTGAGCGCCCATTTGGCGCTGTGCTGGTTGGGGTCCGCATCGATGAGCGTAATTTGTATGGATTGGCGCTCCGCGATTTGGGATAAGCCCCCGGCGAGAAGGATGGCGGCGGTTGTTTTGCCCGCGCCGCCTTTGGAGGAGGCAAAAACAATGGTTGGCATGGTCATTCCGCATGATGGTGTGAATAAAAAGCTATCAGATAGCAACTTGCTGACATCATGCTAATTGAATGCTGTCAAAAATCAATTAGAAATCTTTAAGATTAAAATTTGAAATCAAATTGTTAACAAAAAGATTTCTGTTATCAGTTAATAACGAAAGTGTGCCATCGCCCGGACAGCATGAAGGGATGAAGTGGGATGGTGGCTTGTCGTTTCCAGGCCCGTTCCTGGCCTTTCTGGGGTACTTCGCAAGGCGGGAGCTGGGGCAAGTAGGGGAAGGGGCGTTTTGGCGCTTCTACGGCCTTCTAGCGCGATTGTAAGGCTATCGTTTTTCTGGCCTTGCGGCGGGGTCGTTCTATGGACTTTTAGACTTCATGCCCTAGGTCGGAACCTGGAAGCCATCGTAAAGGCCGAAAATCGGCCCGTAGGAAGATGAAACGGCTATGCCCGGTAGGGTTATGGCTTGAGCGCCTTCAAAGCACCTCTACGGCCTTCTAGCGCTGTTTTTCAAAAATCTCTTCCCCCTGGTAAGCAATCTTTCCCCCTTGTCGGGTTCCTCACTGGGTGGGGCTGGGCTTTTCCCTTGGGGTTCCTCCGATTCTCCAAAGCCCTGACGCGGGAACGGTCCTTTCCGGTTTCTCTTGCTCTTGCCTCGCGCCTGATGGCCTTTGTGGGGCTTCCTGTTGCCGCTGTCGCCGGGATTGGCTGTGAAGCTGGCTGTTTTCCCCTTCTAATCAACCCTTGCGGCGTTTGAAGCTACTCCTGCGCTGGCGTCGTAGCTCTGACGTTTGTTTCTCGTCCTCGTCTTTTCTCTACCGCCCTTTTGCCATGTTTTTAAGGGGGTTGCGGGGGTGTTCTTTTCCTTCTGCCCTTGTGGAAGGTGAAAGACGGCCTCTGCGCCAATGGGTGTGAGCGAAGCGAACGCCATCAATCAATCTCATCTTAGGGCCGGGCCAGGAGGGCAAACGGACTCGCGCTGTGTTGTCCACAGCGCGGCCCCGGCAACTACAGAAGATTTTTGTACAGATACTTAGATATAGAAAGGACGTACCATTTCACCATAGAAAGGACGTACCATTTCACCATGAACAACTTCTTAATTTTAATCTAAATTATTGATATTTAAGAAAAACAGAAAGGGCGTACCATTTCACCATGAACAACTTGTGTTTTCCGCAGGGTTATCCACAGTCAAAGGCATTGATTCCTATTCGCATTAGGGACGCACGCGCATCCTCTATAGTTAAATATATCTATTGCGCGTATGCGCGTGCGCGGGTGGTTCATTAAGGCGATTTGCGCCGAAGGCCGCAAAAAAGCCGGAAAAGAGCCTTGCCCTCTTACCGGCTTATCACCCGGCTGGATGGTGGTGGGGCTACGCCTTGCCAAACACCCATTTTCGGGCAAAGCCCAAAAACGCCCGGTCGTAGTGCTTGGCGCGTTTGTCTTCGGGAAGTCCGGCCTGCCAGTAATCAAAAGCCCGTTGGCACTCGTAGGGGTCTAAGACGGGATAGCACTCCCTGAACGTCTCCACAGTGGCGGGGCGGAGTTGCCGCGTGGTTGGCTGGGGCATGGGGGGCACAAGCGCAAATTTCGGGGGGAGGCTGGCAAGCCGGGCGGCGGCTTCGCTTCCTGGAAGCTCTGAGGGTGCTTGCGGCGTGGGGGCAATTGAAGGCGTTGAGTGGTTGCTGATAACAAGCCCGGATTTTTGGCCTCTATGCCCTTTTTGGAGTGTTACCAGCAAGCCGCTATGAACCTCTAAAATCTGCGCGATCTGCTCTAGGGCTTTGCGGCGGAAATTATCAAGGGCATGTTCTGTTGTGTACTCATTGCCCGTTTGGACATATAGCCATTCCCACGCCAAAAAACGCGGTTTGCCGTCTTTCCTGGCGCGGTAGGCTTCACGGTTCAGGATTGTGTAAAGGTCAATCCCAAGCGCACTGTTTTTGATATGGCGCAACACCCGAATATCAAGCGGGTAGGGGTTTGCCAAAACGGCCTGATAAAACTTTTCGCCCACCTCAATCCAGCTTCCCCAAAGAACAGCTTGATCCGGGGATTTTTCATCCCACCAGAAAAAACCATCCGGCGCGACCTGCATATCAACCCACGCGCTACCTGTGCGCCCGCTATCCGATTGGGAATACTCAAAGCTGATAATGGACCGAAAAAGCCGCTCCATCTGTTGACGGACGCGCTTGGCATCGCCGCGCACACCGCCCCCTGTGGCAAGGCTCAAGCCAATTTTTGCCAAAAAATCGCTCAAGTGATGCCCAAGCTCAAGGCGGCGGCTTTTGGTCCGCAAAATCTCGGTAATCATCCATATGAGGATCAAGCGGGGAATCGTACCGTAAGGGTAGCCAATGCAAATATATTTCCCTGTTTTATCATCCTTCTTGTATCCCGGCTGAATTTTTAAAGTTAACTTGCCGTTCGTCCTGCCCCACACTGGCACATTTCCGGGGTCACTGTGCGGCAGGGTACAAAGCACAAGCTCGCGGGCGATAAAAACAAGGTCGGCATGGCTGGCGGGCGTTGTGTAGATATGCAGCGCGTCCAGCAAGCGGCTTTCCTTTCGTTTTTGGGAAAGCGATTTCTGCTTGACGGGTTCTTGTGCTTCTGAGGGTTTTATTTCGTCCGTCATGTTTCGCCCTGCATCGAAAAGTTTGAATAGGGATTCTTATGTTTTTACCAAATTAAATGCTCTCGATAAACACGCTATAACCCTGCCTCTTATAACGGCAGGAAAAACGCTCTATGATTCATCAATCATAGCTTTATACTTGGCGCTTAGACGATTAAAAACGATTTCAGCGTGTATATTTTCCCCGCTATTACAGCCTTCCTGAACCTGCCGCTTGATTTGTTGGGCTAACCGGGCAAGGGCTTCTTCGGCGTCCGGTAGTCCAAGATCAGCAAACACATTGCCGCTTCCGGCATAAAGGGGGATTTCTTTTTCGTCGTCCATCATGGCTATTGCAAAAACTTGGCTAATGTAATGAAGTCGCGCACGGAAACAATCCTAGTCCTGCCGTAATGCCCAAGGGCAAGAAGGTCTGGTTTATCACCAGTGACAAGATAATCAGCTTCACCGCCGGACGCGATGGATAGCAAATAGTTATCGTAGGGGTCTGGGGAAGCATCGATTAAGGGTAACGCCTCCACCATAACGGCAACCTCGCGCAAATCATTGACCAAACGACCAGCCAAGGCCGGTTTCAGACGTGCGCGAATTTTCGGATAGCGCGTTACCCGCGCAAGTTCTTCAAGCTGCGGGACGGCTGTAATTAAAGTAAAGCGCCCTTGCCGCCAATGCGTAACGAGTTTGGCGGGTAACGAGGATTCCACCAACAAGGCGCTAACAAGAACATTTGTATCTAATACGACCCGCATGGATCAGAGTTCTTTCGTTGATGTGCTAATCAAGCTCTGCCGCATATCGTTTCGGACGGCTTCTGTGGCCTCTGCGATAAGGTCTTGTAAATCCTCGGGCGCGATGTCAGCAAATCCGGCCCGCGTCTCGGCTATGGTCTGGTCGAACACGCGCCATCTGACAGCATCCTCAATGAATTTGGATAGATCGCCTTTTTTCAGGCCGCGCTGAGCTAAAAGGCTTCGCACGGCAATATCCGTCTCTTTTGAAACCGTGACCGTCCAACGTGTGGTGTTGTCGCCCATCATGGAATACCTCATTTCTAACATAGGCTGATAAACATCTATCAACATAACAGTCTATCCGGCAATTTACGAGTTTTTTCTATGATTCCTTTTGTCCAAAAAACGAGGGTTTTTTAGACAATCTGCGAAGCCTCTAAAATCAAGGGCTTGCGTGTCTAATAATTTTGTCTAAGAATTGACGCATGAAATACGGCTATGCGCGGGTATCGACGGAAGACCAGAAAGCGGACTTGCAGATTGCCGCTCTCGAAAAGGCGGGCTGTGAATACGTCTTCACCGACACGGCAAGCGGCGCTTCGTCCAAGCGGCCCGAACTGGCCCGCTGTCTCGAATCCCTCCGGGCCGGGGATACCCTGGTGGTGTGGAAGCTCGACCGCCTGGGCCGCTCGCTCTCGCATCTGGTGGCGGTGCTGAGCGACTTGCAGGCCAAGGGCGTAGCCTTCCAATCCCTGACAGAAGCCATAGATACCCAAAACGCGGCGGGGCGACTCATGGGGCATATCCTCGGCGCTCTGGCGGAATTCGAGCGTGCCTTGATCGTGGAGCGCACGCAAGCCGGATTGAAGGCGGCAAAGAGGCGCGGGCAAAAGCTGGGGCGTCGGCCCGCGCTCTCGGAAGATCAGCGCAAGCACGCACGGGAATTGCTCGCCGGGGGCCAAAGCCCGGCCACCGTCGCCAAGCTGCTCAATGTCTGCCGCGCCACGCTCTACAACAGCTTGAAGGACAAAGCGGGCTAACCCCGTCACCGCTCTAGCTCTGGATCATTGCGACCTTCACCGGGGTCTGGCGCGGGCTGGCGTTCCGGCTTGTGGCTCTTCTCCTGGCGGGTGGCGGGCTTGAACGCTTGGCGCAAGTCCCCGCCCTGGCGGTTGTCGTTGGCCGTGGCGCGGGATTGCTCCATCGGCGGCGGGGCCGGGGCTTTTTCTTTCTTCTCTGGCGCTCTGGCGCTCAAGGCTTGGCGTATCCGTTGCCGGGTCTGTTCTTCTTCCTGTGGTTTTTTGACGTGCGGCACGGCCTGCGCCTTTTCGTTCAGAACCTCGCGCAAGGCGGGCGTTGGCCTGAAAGTGGCGGGCGGCTGCGCCCGCTCGTTCAAGAGCGCCTTGAGGCTGGAAGCGCGGTCTGGCTTTCCCTGGTCCGCACGCTTGGACTCTGGTGCTTGTGATTCCTTCTGCGGGGCGGGCTGTCGGGTTTTCTTGAGGGTTTCGGCATCGGGCAAGGCTTTGGTTTCAAGGTCGGCGAGTTTGGCCTTTATGTCTGCGGTTTTAATCCCGTCAATTTGCCTTGCAAGTTTGTGAATATCGCCCGAAGGATCAACGATCACAAGCCCGCCCCTGCGCCCTTGGGCAAGGGTATAACCCTGGCCTTCCAAAGCGGCGGCGAAAGCCTTTCCATCCCTGGCGGCGTGATAAATTTGGGTAATAGATGCGGCGCTTGGCTGGCGCGTGTCCTGGTGCTTAGTCTGTTCGCCGCGTGCGCGGGTCTTAGCGTTTTGTTCCCGCGCCTTGCAGTGCAAGCCATGCGTTTTCTCATACTCTAGCGCCCATTCCTGCAACGCCCTTTTATCAAAGCTCGGCACATGCCGCTTGCCCGTCTCCGGGTGCGTGAGATTGGCAACGATATGGATATGGGGATTTCGGGTGTCGTTATGCCCCACCATGTAATACTGATGCTCTGATAATCCCAAGCGCCGCAAGGTTTCTAAACCGGCCTGCCTCTGGTCTTCCTGGGTAGGGGTTTCGCTTTCATGCCACGAGAGTGAATAGTGATATATCCCTCCGGCCTTTGTCTCGCGCCCGGCCCTGGAACCCCCGCTTATCCGCTTGAGTTCACTCGCGTTCATATCCGTCCACGCCATAAACCGGGCGGCTTTGTGCAAATCATCGGTATGAAGGTTTCCGGTCTGGTGCCATGAAACCCTTTCCGATGTCTGGGCTTGCTTGTCGTGGCTGAGATAGTCCGTTACCCCCTTGAAACTGCGCCCCCTAGGGTTGATTTTCACGATCACCCAAAAGCCCCCCGATAAGCTCCTCGATCACGGCCAGGATGTCCCGCATCTTTTGGGTGTCGGTTTCCTCGTGGATATGGGTTTTGCGGACAAGCTGGTTCAGGTTATTGCCGATGGCGGCAAGGTTGCGGATTAAATCAGGATCGGCGCGGCTTTCCCGAACAATGACTCTCCCGTTTATCAGTGCGCGGCGCTGATACTCGCTGACGCTCAACCCGGCCTTCTCGGCCTTGGCTTTGATAATCCCTAGCTCTTCTGGCGTGACCCGTGTTTCTGGCAAACGCGCCGTCTTGTTGGGCCGGGCCTCGGGCTTTTTCATGTTACCCCCCTTTATGGTTTTACCGGCGGCGCTGGCCGCGCTTTGGGCTTTGGCGGGAGGGGGATGCAACGGGGGAAGAGCGCTAGCGGCTCCCCCTTGCCAAGATGCGGAACATGTCGGACCAAAGCGCTAGCTTTTGTACATACATTTCCACATCTTACTACCCTCCGAGTGGACGCCATATTTCCATAGTGAAGGACTGCCGCTTAGGTGTCAAAGTTTACGTAATATTGGTCTGCTGGCGCGGGGCTTTGGTCTTTTAAGGGAAGGATGTGAAAAGGCGTTCGCTGGCGCGAACACGTTTTTTAAGATATGGGGGGCTTCATCGCCGCCCCCATGCCCCCGCTAGGATATTTGCAGGAACGATGATCTATCAGGGGAATGTTTTTTTAAGGCTTAGTCTTCGTCTTTTTCAAGCGGCTT
This sequence comes from Methylomagnum ishizawai, assembly GCF_019670005.1. Lineage (NCBI taxonomy): Bacteria > Pseudomonadati > Pseudomonadota > Gammaproteobacteria > Methylococcales > Methylococcaceae > Methylomagnum > Methylomagnum ishizawai. The sequence goes on from NZ_AP019790.1 coordinate 8,718, forward strand.
TATCAGGATTATCTTTCCATCAAGCGGCAGGGCATCTAGAGCGATATTGTACCCTTCCCCGTTCTCGTGCGCCCATGCGGCCCCTATTCGGTTCCATATGCCCTTTTCTCGCCCCTCAACGTTTTTCACTTGATAGGCTATCAAATCCGGCTTCTTTGCCATAATATTATCCCTCCCCTTGCGCGTTGCATATCTTCCCTAAAACGATACTCGCACGGACAGGTAAATAAACCTTGAATATTACATATTAACCATATACCCTGAAAATACGGTACAGGGTGGGAACCCAATGACCGTGAACGGTGATAATCCCCCTTGCAGCCTCGCGCTACTCGGGGGATTTTTCTTTGTATTTATCAACCTGGATTTTTAATAAATCTTCCATTTTTCCCTTTATTTCTCTTACTTTTTCTAGTGGCACATTGAATTTTTCTAATACACCAACATATTCCTTTGGATCGTCCAACCGTTTCTCGCATTTTTCCCTTAAAATAACGCCGCATGAGGGGGAATGGTTATCAGAAATCCCGGATATTGTTCCTTCAACATACATATTCTTGTCATCAATATTTAAAATAAGAAAACTCGGTTCTGGGCCATCCTTTTTCGTTGGTGACATAAAAATCAGATAAAACAAGCGTTGTTGGTAAAAAAACCCAAAGCCTTTATAGGTCTTTATCGACGTTTCCCTAATTTTTATAGATGTAAAATGTTCAGAATATTGGTAAAGCTCGGCTACTACGTGGCCTCTACCATGGCTTTTTACCCTTAGAACATCCCGCGCCAATTTTTTACTTGAGTGCATTCTGTATAGATAAAAGTCGTATTCATGGTCTATACATAAACCTTTCAAACTGTCATCTTTTACAGTATCGACATATTCTTGATATGGCTTGAATATTCCCGTGAACCTTTTAAGCTCATACACGGCCTTCATATAATTTTCGTTCTGGAGTTCATCTACCGACATGCACAACCATTTTGGATCGAAGGGCCGATCTTCTTGAGGCCATACCGCAGCAAAGAATGCGGCTAAATGATCCAGGCTCTTGCCTTTAGCCTCATGCACACCCTCAAACCATCCCCGCACCTGCTGGCGGATTGCTCGGATGTTTGCCGCCTCAGAATCCTTCGTCTTCAAGAGATATTGGGATAGACGCTCAATACAAGTTTTCTCGTCCATGCCCGCCTCATGGCAAAGGGCTTGCAAAACGTCACAACGGAGTCTTTTAGAGGTATCTTCTTTGTTCCTGATAGCCATGAAATGAGCCACTACCGCACGAAAAACAAGGCGCGTATAATAGCACCTAGCGTATAAAATTTTTCATACGGGCATAAAAAAATGGATGTCTATATAAGCGGGCCGGGCGCTTGTAGTTTTTATTGCACTGTTAAAGAATTCATGCTAGCCGTGAACGGAGTTAACTCAGACGCGCCTGAGAACCAACGCAACCTAGTGTTCCTTGATGATTCGGCGGAAGAACCTAGCGGTGGCGCTCAAGTGTGTGACTTGGAATTTGAGTCTCCCCCCATAGACTGGAACGTTTTTCTATGGGAGGAAAGAACACCAGAAAAACCACCGTTAAACATCGTATATCAAACACTAAACGCCATATTTAAGGAACCTCCACGGATGGAAGGTTTAGATTTGCAGGAACAACGACTTATAGACATTTTTCAGGCTCTTAGCCCGGAAAAACGTTCAGAATTTATGACGATGGCGGAAAACTTCGCCGCTGCGGCCCATGCCCCGCCACAACCAGAAGAAAAGGCGCTTTCAGCACTGCCGGAACTTCCCGGATTTCGCCCACCTCCAAAGACGCAAGAAGAGCTTAAAGCTTATGGCATCCCCCTGTACGTCAAGCGCACGGACGCCTACGAACATCTCAAGGCCCATTACGGGCCATGGCTGAAACACTTCACGCCAGAGCTTGAACACGATCACTTGTATCAGTATCAATTAGCAAAAATTGATCCGGCTCTAGTGAAATCCATTAACAACCAGATTACACGCAGCGCACGACCCGAACTTATCGGAAAAAAGCTTAGCGATATTATCTCTGGAAAGAAACATGCCGTTAATGATGAACTGGAAGAGTTAAAAGAACAGTCTCCTAAATTTGTCGAAAATTCTAGTCGTATTGCACAAGCTGCAAGACGACGTAGCCATTTGGTATCAAACTGCCCTAACGCATCTCTTTAGCCCTCCCGCGCCAATTTCGAGAAAAAATTCAACTTATCTGTAGCTAACCCGTAAAAGTACGAGCTACCGCAAAAAGAAAAATTGACAACGAAATTTCTTTTAAGTAGCCTGTCCACGCCTCACGGAAGAAGCGCCGCCCATCAGAGCGGCAATGGGGCGGATGATCCGCCCCGGTTCCTCAAACCGCTTCGCCCGCACCCCGCGGGAGGAGGCTTCAAATGTTTCCAGCAAACAACGGTTTCGGCGGTAGCGGGATGCCCGCCCGGAACCCCATGCAGCAAGCAGGCTATGAACTCGCTTCAGCAGTCGCGTTGCTCACGGCCTTTGTCATTACCCCGGTTATTCTCGACTGGACCGGCCCCGTTGTTGAGCGGTTCGTCCTCGCCCGGTACGGTGAGGATTTTGTGGGGCTAGGAAGCTTCGTCTTCGGTGGTTGCATCGGGTATTGCATCTTTTCTGTTGCAAAAGCGTTCATGTTACTGGCCCTAGCGGCCATTACTCTACGAGCGGCATTTGCGTTCGTTTAATTCACTAAAGGAGAGATACCATGGCACAGAAATATCGCCCTGTGGGCACCGTTTACGAACCTGTCAAAGAACCATCCAATGGCAGCAACGCGCTTGGCTGGATCGTGTTCATCCTGTTCTTGGTCGCCATCTTCGGCGGGGGGAACTAATGTGCTCATTCGGAGAGTCGTCAAAGCCCGGTGACGTGTCTGCATCCCTTCTAATCGGGGTGGCAACGCTTATCGGCGGGATGCTTCTGGTAGCAGAAGAAAGCTCTTGGGGGTGGCTCTCCATATACATAGGCGTGATGAGCCTGCTCCCGGACTCTCCACCTCGGCGGCGGATACGCTACTACGACTAGAGGGAATGGGGATGTGCGCAAACACACCCCACTCCAAAACCCCGAAAGCATGACTGAGAAACATCGCCCCGCCTTTATCGCGGGGCTTTTTTTTCGAGGGCACAACAATGTTAGGACAAGCCTCATTCCTCCCACAAGGGGCAGACCATGGCTCGGCCAGGTGGTCCACAGAACTTGAGATGAAACGGGCGGGCCTGCTCCAAGGCCAGGGCACGCTATATTTCGGGCAAAGCCCCAGCAAATATGATCTCTCATTGCCCGGCGATGGGCACAGTATCTTGATCGGTGGCGCAGGATCGGGCAAAAGCGCCGAATTCCTGCTTCCCAATCTCTTGAAGCTCGGGCTTGATAGCGCCGCGCTGGTCCTGGATTGCAAGGGCGAACTCTCCGCCGTCACCATGGCGTCTCATGCGCCGCGCAATATTCAAGCCTATTATATAAACCCATACGGTTTGCATACCGGAAACCCGTGGTTTATCCCGCAGCACCGGCTTTTTCCCCTAGATTATATTGACCCTGATAGCCCGACTTTCACGGCAGACATTAGAATGACCATGGAAGCCTTGATTCCCATACAAAGTGGAACCAAAGACGATTATTGGGAAGAGCGGGCAAGGTTATGGTGCGCGGCGCTTATGAAATTCCTGGCCGTTTCCTTCGGCCATGTCGATATTTTGGAGTTTTACCGCCTTCTGAATATCATCAAAGGGGATTTTGGCAAATTTGAACAGATTGCGCGGGATTATATCATCCCCTTGGGGATGGATGATGTCACCTCGGTTGTGCAGGATATTCTTTATGAACGGCGGGAAGCCGGGCGCACCTATGCCGGGGTTATTTCAAATATCTTCAAAAATATCGCTTGGCTCGATGACCCCAGCTTGCAAGCCTGTTTTTCAAGCCAGGATTTTTCCATGAAAATCCTCACGGAACCCCGACACCGTGTATTTATCATACTGCCCGCCGAGTATATGGGGATTTATAAGTCCTTCCTCAGATTGTTAATCCTCGCGGGCATGATTTACAAGCAACGCGCCCCGCAAGCGGGCCGGGTGCTTTTCGCGCTCGATGAAGCCGGGCAGCTTGGATATTCGGAATCCATAGAACGGGCCTATACCTATGGGCGCGGGGCCGGGATTCGTATGCTGGCTATTTTTCAAAGCCTGGGGCAACTCTCGGGATACCCGGCCAATGGACAAAATGTCATGGCCTCGGCTTCGCTCAGGCTGTTTATGGGGACGCGGGATTATCCTACGGCTGAACTGGTTTCAAAGAGCCTTGGGGAGCGCACCTACGAATATATCGATCCGAAACATCAGGCCATGGCCCGCCAGCAAAAAGCCCAAGCGTTGCTCTCGATGCTCCAATCAAACCAAGACCCCTTTGCAGCCGCTGTGGCGGCGGTCCACGCCTCGC